>JAITQZ010000024.1 GCA_031288635.1 Candidatus Peribacteria bacterium
ATCAGCTTTTTAGTAGTCTGATTTTTAGCATTGCTCTTCTTCGGAGGGAGTGGAGTTTTTGCTCAAAGTTACACACCAATTTTTTCTGAAGATTTTTCACTTGAAGAGAATCATTCTCCGGTGGGTAACGGTTGGAAAGCTACTACCAATAATCCTAACCCTCTTAGTTGTGGCACTACGGGTGATAATGCTTGGGAAGTTAGAAATGGTAGACTTCAGCCAAGATGTTACCAGTCCAGTAATCCAATATTGCTCAGACCTAGTTCAGAGTCATTAAAAAATGGACGTGCTGATATACTATTTACTGTTTTTTCAGGAAACGTTAATGAATATGCTCAATGGCGTATTATAGCTAGACATACCTATGATACTGGAAATAATATTAATTACTACTATGAAGGTGTCATTTCTCCAGGTCATAATTGGATTGCTGTAGGGAGAAAAAATTCCACAAACAATAATTATGCCCTGTCATCTATGAAATCATCTCTAATAACGATACCAGTAGATACATTACTTAAAGCTGAATTAATAACGGAGTCTATTAGTTCCAGTGAAACAAGGATTACTCTTAATCTCTATAATTTAGGAGATGGTGGAAATTTACTAGCAACGACTACTATGCTAGATACTACACCTGAATTACAGCAAAGTGGACAGTGGGGAGTATGGACTAATCAAAGACCAACTGTTAATAAATTTGATTTATATGCAATAGATGCTGATATAAACATATCTGCAGTGAATGCTATTTCTTTTGGTAATGATTTGACGATACATTTAGTTGATGATGGCGATAATGTTATTACCTTCTCTGATGATACTGGAGGAATATTTAGTCCAAACCCTGTTATTTTGAATGCTGAGAATAACTATCAGGCAACCGTGCTGTATTCCCCTATAAAAGCAGGAAATGTCATAATATCAGGCACACAAAGTGCCAATAACAGTAAAGAAATCAGACACAAACTCTTTGTGTCTCCATATACAACTATCATTGGATTTATTGGTGATTCGATTTCTCTTGATGCCAATTATCATACCGTAGAAGAAACAATCCTTAATTTAATATCTGGATTTTCATCATCTAATGTAGCTAGTAACGGGTCTACTTCAACAAGTTGGATAAATAATAACACAAACATTGCTCAAATGTACAATAGTGGTGTTGAAGTAGTGAGTATTATGCTAGGTACAAATGATACGAGACAAGACCAAAAGCGTACACCTGAAGCATACAAAGTCAGTATGCAAGCACTGATTGATAAACTCAAAGATGATTTTCGTTTAGTTATTTTGAATGAACCACCCGCTATTGACCGTAATCAGTCATTTGCTAGTTCATTATGGGATGAGCAATCTAATACCCGTCTCTCTGGTTATATTGAGAAATTGAATGAGTTAGTGATGGAAAATGATGGCTTCGTGATACGTGGAGATACTACTGTTTATCAGTATTTTATGGATAATCCTACCTGTTTAGGTGATGGTATTCATCCTAATAATTGTGGAAAAATATATATCGGTAAACAGTGGGCAAATGCTATCAAGTCAGCTCTTGACTATCAAATCAACCCTAACGCAGAATTCATAGGTGCAAATGGAGATGAACATACGCTTTGAACAAGCTGAAGTCTGACATTACGAGTAGATAAATATTTTGATGAATTTACTAATGTAGTAAAAGTAGATAATATACAACTTACTTCTGATAAATATGTTGCAACTTCTGGAAGTACCAACATTGAACTAAACGCTGACTATCTCAACACGCTTTTCACAGGAAATCACACGTTGAGTGTTGGATTTTATGGTGGAGTGTGGGTAAATGGAGACTTTAGCATTCTTCCTGACCCAACAATTGTTCCACCCGTTAATCCTCCTGTTGTCCCTCCAACAACAACTCCAACTATTCCGACTTCTTCTTGATGAGGTGGTGGAAGTTCTCTCTCCAAAGATACTTGTCCAAGTGGCGATTTCTCCCCTTCTTACTACGACAAAACCTGTTGAACCACTGCAGACTTAGCGGAAGAAGTAGCGAAGAAAGTGAACTTGCTCAAGCTGCTTGTTGCTCGCATTTACCTGATTGGAAATGACAAGTGGAAAACGTTCATTTTCGACCTCATCACCTCCTGCTCTCAAACAAACAAAAATGAAGTCATCAAACTGGCTTGTCAGGAGCTTGTAGCAAATCGAGATTTCTAACGTAAGAGAATGTATTATGGTAACTTTAGTCTCTCTGGCAACTTATTCTGAATGAGTGATTTCATTTGAGTAATCGCGACAGTATTTAACTGTATAAGCCTTTCTGACTGTGAAAGTCTCTGTTGAATGAGTAAAGCATTGATATTTTCCATATTTGAGAGTACAACCAATTGTTCGATAGTCGCAGTGTCTCTGATATTTCCTTCTTTATCAAAATGTTCTTTATTTTTGTTGTTCGAATTCTGAATTTTGTGGCTTGTTTACTGTTTACACGATAACCTACGGAAATAATGGTATCCAGATTATAAAATTTGGTTTTATAGGTTTTACCGTCATTGGTAGTATATTCCAAAATGGAATGAACTGAATCTTCAGAGAGTTCGCCATTTTCAAAGATATTTTTTAGATGTTTCGCAATAGCTGGTTGTTGTACGGCGAAAAGTTCGGACATTGCATTTTGATTTAACCGAATATTTTCGTTAAAGAGTCGTGCTTCTACTCTGATTTCTTCGTCAGGTGAAGTATATATTAGGAAGTCTGATGAGGTTTTGAGTGCGTTTGGGTTTTGTAAGAATTGTTTTTTATTAAGAATTGGCATTGGAGGAAACGAAAAATATAAATCTTTTCGAGAGCATATGATTTTTTTCAGTAATTGCAAGAGAATTTTAATTTATTTTTGACAAATCTATCTGTAGGAAAAAATTCTCTCTACTGTGGTTGTGATGTGGAAATTTGATAACTTTTTCCACAGATTGCTCCGCTTGCCCAGCATCGCTGTAAATTAAATCCTCCCGTTTTTCCTGTGCAGTCCAAGCATTCTCCGATGATGAATAATCACGGGATATTTTTTACTTCAAAGTTTTCTTTCAGGCAGTTTGTTGCGATGCCTCCCCCACAGACTTTTGCTTCTTCAAATCCTCTTTTTCCAATGATGTGAGTAGTGAGTACATATTTTTCTAGTGTATTGGAATGAAAGCCGAGGTAGGTTAATAGCCTTTTAGTGATATCAGCTTTTTTTATTTTAATTTTGAAAGAGAGCTTTTTATTACTTTGCGATGGTTCTTTTTTTCAGAGGGAATTGAAAGAGGATTGTGATAGGAGTCTACTGGCATTGAATATTACAGGACCGGAGAGTCCCCAATGAGTGAAAAGGATTGGTCAGGTTTCTTGGTAGATACATTTTCCATTTTCATAGAGTTCTCCTTTTCCAAGGAGGGAAGAGCCGGATAATTCAGATAGGTTTTCTTGTGTTTCAAGTCCTACCAATGCGGGGAAAAAATCTCTAAAAGGCAGGTTGAACTTGTGGGCAATTTGTAATGCAATGTCGCTAGACCCTAGAATGGGAATGCTTTTTGTTCCCGTAGCGAGGATGACGTTGTGGGTGAGGAACTGAGACGAAGCAGTTTTTACCGTGAAGGTACCGTCTGCATTTTTTTCAAGGTCTTGTATGTCCTGTTGATAAGCTATGGTTTTGCCTTGTTCTGCCACTTTTTTCAACAAGAATTCGTGAAATTGGGCGACTTTCCCTGATTGTAGGAGAATTCTGCCATTTTCTTCTTCGCGGGTGGGAAATCCTGCTTGGTCTAGAAATGATAAGAAATCTTGTACACCATAGTTTTCAAAAGCTGATTTTACAAACTTATTATTGTCACTTACGTAATCTTCCATAGGATTTACGTTTCTGTTGGTTAAATTTCCTCTTCCTTTAGCGGATAGGAGGAGTTTAGTAGCTGATTTTTGGGTTTTTTCTAATAAGAGTACATTTGCTTTTTTAGGCAAATGTAGTGCACAGAAAAGTCCACTCGGACCTGCTCCTAGAATGATGACATCTTGCAGTGTTGTTTCCATTTTTTCCTCATTACAGTAAAATATCAATCAGAAGTTTTCTTGAATGTTTTTTTACGATTTTTTGTTTTTCTAGGTGTTTATTGAAGATGATTTTTCGTACTAAAATATTTGTTGTTAAGATGAAGAATCCTAATAAGAATCCTGCTACTACGTCAGTAAATCGATGTACGTGCAGCATAATTCTACTGGTTCCAATTACTAATGCTCCAATACTCATTCCTGCTAGAAAGAGGTATTGCAGTGAGGGGGATTTGATTTGTGGACGCAGTACATACCAAACAATCAATAAACATACTAAACTCATTGTTGCGTGTCCGCTGGGAAAGCTATAGTTTACCAATACCATTAGTCCGTCCGTTGGTCTGGGTCTCTGGATAATCAATTTTAGGAGGGGAAATGCAATCATTGCTGAAATCATCGTAGAAACAAACACCGTTAGTGCATACATCAGCTTTTTACGATACAAATAGACAATTACTATTAATCCTATTAGTCCTACAAACCAAAAATCGAATATTTTGTCTATTTGCAGCAAGATGGTGTCTATGAGTGGTGATTTAGCAAATAAGGTTTGGATTCGGGTGTCAATTGCTACGAAAGAAAGTTTGTCTGTATGGATTCTTTGAGCTAGAATACAAAACAGGATAATTGCAAGGATATTTCCTATCATCATTCGAGAAAAACTTTTTCTGAAAGGGACATTTTCGTTTTTGAAATATCGAAAGAGAAATGTTATTCCTACCGAAATAATGAGACCTCGTGTTAGGAATATTCCTAAATATTCAGATGCCATTTCATAGCTGGCTCCCAAAATATATCCCAGCAGTGTATATCCTATACTTCGTAGCAGATTGCTAATTCCGGTGTAGATGCAGATTTTTTTGAACGGTAGTTTGAGTGAGCCTGCTATAAAGGGTAGGACTCCTCTGGTCCAACCGTAAAATCTGGAAAGAATAGTTCCTCGAGAAAGATTTTTTTTCAAAATGGTATGGATATTATCCAGTACGTTATCAGAAATCAGTACATATTTTCCATATTTTTTTAGAAATGACAGTCCATATTTTTCGCCAAGTTGGTAGGCAAAAAGGTCTCCAATCCATCCTCCCACAAAGACAAACCCTAGGACAAAAGGGAGAAAAAGCTGGTCCATACGAGCAAAAAATCCCGCCAAGATTACGATGTTTTGTCCAGGTAGTAAGAATCCTAGTGGAGGGACTCCTTCCCCGATTGTCATAATGAAAACTACCATATAGCCTAATGATTGGATTAAGTCAGGAGAGACGTGAGTAATCCATTGTACCAGATTGTCCATTAGTTGTTCTATGTGAGAGTAAAGTTTCGTAGTGCGAGATACAGTATATTGTTTCTCTGGCAAAGTGCAAGAGCAGCTATTTTTCCAATACCTCTACGATTTTTCGCCCGAATGCTACACTTGCTTGTGGTCAATTCGCGGTGATGATATCACCATCACTTACTACATCTCCTCCGACAAATTTGGCACCATTTGCTTCTAAAAAGCTGATTTCTGTTCCTTTTCCATCATCTCGCCCTGTGAGTTCTTTACCAACAAATCTGCCACTTGGAGCGAGTAAAGTGGGAGCAATGCAAATTGCACAGAGGAGTTTTGCTTGTTTTCCTAGTTCTATATATTTTTCATCATTCAAATATTGTTCATATGCTCCTCCTCAGCCAACGAAGACGAGAGCGTCATAGTCTTTTGCTGCTATTTCGTCAAATTTCAGACTGCTTTTTATTTCTCTGCCAAAGACTCAAAAACATTCTCCTCCGTTGCCGGAAGCGATAGCGATTTCGTAGCCTTGTTGTTGGAAGATTTGGTAGGGATTTCCAAATTCGAGGTCTTGGAAGTCACGATTGGCGACAATCATTAGGAGTTTTTTCATTAGAAAAGTTGCAAAAAAAATAAATCTGGGTATAATTGGTAGTATATTATAGTTTTTATCCTTTCTCTATTCCAATGCAAGAAGAAACAGGTGTTATTAAAGACCACGGCTATCTCAAATCTGAAGACATTTCTCGAGATGAGTATTTTATGGATATTGTGCTTGTCCTTGGCGAAAAAGCTACCTGCAATAGGGGGAAAAGCTGATGCGTTATTGTAAAAGACCAGAGAATTTTGGCAACGGCTTTTGTGACTGCTCCTGCTGGAAATCCTACTTGTGATGAAGTTGGACATCAGATGACGAAATTTATTCACGCTGATGGACACGAGAGTGAGCATTGTATGCGTAATGTTTGTGCTGAGGAGGGAGCTATCGCCAATGCTACGAAAAATGGTGTTTCTTTGGAAGGTGCGACGATGTATTGTACGATGACTCCGTGTTCTGTTCGTCACTGTGCTCATATGATTGTTGCCTGTGGGATTACGAAGGTTGTTTGTGATAAGAGGTACCACGATGCTGAGGAAAGTGAGCAAATTTTTCGTAATGCTGGCGTGGAATTGGTGTATTTACACGAAGAAGTGGAAAGGTATTAAAATGTAACATAGATTTTTATTTTGTTGATGTTTTTAATGCAAAAAATATTCTGATTTTTCTTCTCATTGCTCTTTCTTTTTTGTGGGGTTTTTACGTTTGCAGATTTAGCAGGATATACGATTAGTAATTATGTAGTGGGTATGCAGTTGTACGAAGATGGTTCGATGGAGGTTGCGGAGACGATTGATGTGTATTTTTCAGAGGCGAGACACGGGATTTATAGAACGATACCTTTTTACAGTCCTTCGGGGAGGTATACGGTAATTGAAAAGTTGCGTGCAAATGGTGATACTGCTACGTCTTCTACGGAAGGAAATACCTATCAGCTTAAGATTGGGGATGCGAACCGTACGATTAGTTGACCTCATACGTATCAAATTAGCTACACGGTGAAGAATGCTATTGCAGGTTTTGGGACAGGAAATGGTGCTTGGACAGAATTGTATTGGAATCTTATTGGGACGGAATGGGCAACGACGATTGATAGGGTGAGTTTTAAGCTTCATTTGCCAAAAGAGACTGCTTTTTCTTCTGGTGCATATTATGTGGTGTATGGGAGAGGGGGAGAAAAAAAGACAGAAAAAAGTCAGATTTCTTTTGTGGGTGGTTCGGATATTATAGGAAGTGTTGGAGCGAGGTTGTGAGCAAATGAAGGGGTGACAATTGGGGTGAAATTTCCAAGTGAGTATTTTAATTTGAGTGAGAAGTATTTGGCGATTATGCCTCCCTTGTCATTCTCTTCCACATCACAGCAGGATATTTTGTGAATTATCTGTAGTGGTATTTATCTTGTTATTATAGGTATTTTTGTAAGATATAAAGTTAGAATAAAGACTTTTTTACCTTTGTTGTTGTTTATGGTGATAGGGACAGTTGTTTCTTTTGTATGAACCTGAGGAAGCTGTACGATTAATAGATATCCTGCAACTGAATGGCAATGTATCTTAACAACCGCTTTAGTCGTCAATGGAAGTGTGATAGTTATTAGTTTTTTTGTGGCAATATATGCCATTGAGAAATATCTTCGTACTTATCATTCTGAATTGCCGATAACTATTTATTATACTCCACCAAAAGATATAGATATTATCTTAGCTGGAACTATCTATGAAGTAGAAACGTTTAGAATGTTTATTTCACTGATATATTATCGGGCAGGTAAAGGATATATTAATATTTCAGCAACATCAATGCAAATAGGGATTTTTTCAAAGAATACTGATTATGTTTTGAGTAAAAAAACCCAATGAACAGAAATGGATGAACTTTTGATGGCAAAGTTGTTTACTGTATCACCAACGCTTTCTCTTTATTCTTTAGATTATAGGCGTTTTCGTAAATTTCAATTAGCACGGAAAAGTAGTGTTGCCCATACTAAATTACAGTATTATTCTTTACAACGTAAATATGTTTTTTGAATATTTCCTTGTACTGTGGATACTCTCAACGAAAAAGGGCAACAACTCTATGAGCATCTTAGAGGATTTGCTTATTATCTTTCTCACGTGGAGAAACCTCGTTTGGAATATGAATTGAGAAATAACGTCCATTACGTTGATGAAATTTTACCACGAGCGGTATTGTTTGGAGTAGAGACAAAATTTTTGAAAGCTGTGGAAGAGATTATCCAGAAACCATATCAACCAGAACGATATTCAGGTCAAGACCGTTTTTCTTTGGCGGTTATTTCGAGTATTTATTCTAGCGTGAAGTCGGCTGCAACTCTGTCATCTGAGTCAGGTTCAGGGTGAGGATGAAGTTCAGGATTTGATGGCTGATGAGGTTCGTCTGGTGGCTGAGGCGGAGGTGGCTGAGGCGGTAGCTGGTAGGGGTTGTTTGGATGGGGTGTAATCCCGTTGGTTGCGGGGTTCGGGTGTCCAAATGATTTGAACGCGTTTCAACCCGGCAATATTACGGGGTTTGGACACCGCAGTATTGCGGTGTCCCTACATTAGTTTATGGATATCCTTATATCAATATATGTTTTATTTCTTTATTGCGGGTTCAATGCTTAAAAAAATTGCACATCATACGAAAAATTTGACTCAAAAACTGGTACATTTCCCGATACAGGTCAAATTTATTTCTTTCTCTCTTTTTCTGTTTATGATTGGGTGGGGACTCGGGACTGATACGTATTTTTCTCTGTATGTTGAAAGCATTATTGGTAATCCCCGAGGAGTGACTGCGATAGGGACGATTTTGGCACTGGCGAAGTTGGTGTTAGTGATTCCGATTGGAAATCTCAATGACCATATGAATATTAAGTATCTTCTGCTTATTGGAAAAATTCTGTATGTGGTTTGTGCCGTGCTCTTTTTCTTTGCGGGGCTGATGATGTCGTGGGAATTGCTGATTTTAGCAACGTTGCTTAATGGGTTTGCTTCAGCGACGACGTTTACGACCTACCGTAGTTATTATGGAAAAATCGCTAAAAAGCATAATCAAAATCAGATTTTTGGAGCATATTTTTGTAGTTTCAATGGAGCACAGATTTTAGGGGCGTTGATTAGTGCGTGGTTGGTTTCTTATTTGGAATTGTCTTTTATGTATTTTTTTGTAGCGATTTTCGCTTTGGTTTCTCTGCTTCAAGACCAAAAAATTAGGTCGGCTCTTTCTGCTAGTCATAATAGGAGTCGATACCAAATGCAGGAAAGAATGGCTAAAGAGTATCTCGTGGAAACGGAGGAAACTGAACATTTTGACCAGCATTTCCTCGGAGAAGAAGGATTTCTCAAAAAATTTATCAATGAATGTTTTTCATTAGCTCCTCGAAAAAGAATAGGAACGCTCTTGAAATCTTACAATGCGAAAATATATGTGGCTTTGGGGAGTATGTTTTTGGTGAATTTACTTAATTATGTGGGATTTCTTTTTATTCCTATTGTTGCTATGGCCAATCATTTGACGCTTACACAGATTGCGATTGTGTTTGCGGTGATGAGGGTTCCGTATTTGATTAACATTTTTACAGGAAAATTGGGAGATAAATATAATAAAAAGTTGCTCATTTCGGTTATTCTGCTTTTTATTTCGGTGTTTTATGTTTTACTAGGACTGCACGATGATTTCGTGATAATTTTGATTTTGACTTTTGTGGTAGCGTTGGGAATAGCCTTTCTTTTTCCGCTGACGTCTGCTTTGGTGAGCTCTTATACTGACCAAAAAGATAAGGGAGTGATGACGGGAGCCCAAGATTTTGTAGGGAAAATGGGAGAGATTGCGGGTTCTCTAGGATTTGGGGCGTTGTCTGCGATTGTCGGTATCAAAACGGGATTTATTGTGATTGGAATTTGTGTTTTTGGATTGGGATTGTATTTGTTTGTGAGAAAGCTTTTACAGTTTCACATCTCTTTGGAAAAGGGACATCTTGCTTAGCAAGGAAGGTATGTTATTTTCGAGCGATTCCTTTTCCGCTTTTTCAGATTTTTTCTAAGGCTGTGTAGTTCCAAATCCCAGTGAAGAGTCCTATAATTCCTACAAATGTATACATTGGGACATAGATGATAGAATACGGGACAATCAGCAAAATTTTCCAAAGGTTTTTCCGTTTTTTGGTGAATGGAAAGATATTGAGTAGCGGGATAACATAAGGGAGAGAAAGGAGAGAAAAGGAAAATTTTACGAAGACGAGGTTTAACCGTCGTGTAGGATTGAAGACAATTCGGAAAGCTCTCCAAACGTTGGGTTGGTTAAAGATGATGACAAAGAGGTCATAACTTTGTATCATTTGAAAAATCAGACTTACCATCAGGAGATTGAATGAAAAAATCATAATGACGTGTAGGGGATTTTTGACCCGAATCTGGGGATATTTTATCCAACAATGGGTTCCCCCGGAATTTCGTCTGATTTTTTGTTTGTATCGCGTTTTGAAGGTTTCGGGGACGAAGGTAGAGACTCTATGGAAACTTTGCTCAACTTTATATCCAGCTTTGTTGAGTTTGAAGGCGAGGTCAAGGTCTTCGGTCATCATTCGTGAAGAGAATTTTCCCACTTGGAAAAAGGCTGATTTTTGGACGATGAAACAGCCACCCCGCAGAGCAATGGCTCCAAAGGTGTTGTAAGACCCTTGGATAAGGTCGAGCATTACGTATTCCATATCCTGCATAATAGGCAAAAATCCTTTATTGTGGGGGACATAGGGACAAGACACTGCAGCTACACGGGGATTCGCTTGCATTCTCGCCAGCATATCGTGTAGGTGTTTGGGTTGGATGATAACGTCTGCGTCGAGAATGAGGAGTTTTTCGTGTATGGCTAAATCGGCAGCAGCGTTGAGGGTTTCTGATTTTCAGAGATTTTTTTCGTTGTCGATGAGGGTAAAATGATAGCGATGTTGAAGTTTCTTTAGAATTTCGAGGGAGTTGTCTGTGGATTTATCATTGATGACGATAAGCTGAAAATGCTCAGGGGGATAGGAGTCATAAATACTTTTGATGGTGAGTTCAATACTTTCCCCATCATTGTAGCAAGGAATGAGCATAGAAATATCTTCTATTGTTTTCAGCTTTCTTTTTTGTCTCCGATTGATGAAGAAAAAGATAAGCACGAGGAGAAAACTGATGATATAACAATAAAACGAATACCTAATGAATATCATAAGGAAAAAAATAAGAATAAAGCTATTTTAGAGCTACGTTAAGATATTTGATTATCAGGAAGACGAGGAAAGCAGTGATGATGAAGTCGATGAAGACTGACAATGCTTTTCCGTAGAGAATTCCTTTGTAGGAAAGGTCGGCCAGTTTGTCAATTTTAAGTTTTTTGAAGAGGGGGGTAAAGATGAGTGGAGTAATTACGTCAGCGACGATTGATTTGGTAAAATCTGCTACTTTGGTGGCGATTAAGAGTCCTACAGCTACTCCGATAAGGTTGTAGGTTTGAATAAAGGCGAGAAATTCTTGTCGAAGTCCTGGTGAGGTAGCTATGGTCTCCATACGAAAGCTAAAGAAGGATAAAAAAATAGACTGTCTTATTTTTAAGAAATGAGATACGAAATGCAAGGAAGAAACACACTTTATCAAAGCTTAAAAATCTCTTGCAAAAAGATAAAAAATGTCCAATATGGACAGGGTAAGACAATGTCTATGTATGCTAGGTATCTTTTATTCTTTAGGTTAGTACGATGTTCAAAAAACTTTTTCACTTTTTTCTTGTTGGAATGCTGATTTTTAGTTCTTTTGAAAATGTTTTTCTTTTTGCTCAAGAGATTTCTATTTCATTAGAAGAGCCATTTTTCCAAGAAGAACTACCACAAATCCAGTCTGGTGATGAAGTATCTGGTGAGGAAATTGGAGAAAATGATATATATATTGATAATCAACACTTTCAAGAAGCTGATGACGAACTCTTTGAACAAGGAATTGTATCTTCTTGAATTATAGAAACTTTAGAAGAACAACTTACCAATTCTCTGACCCTTTCTGTAGAAACGCTCTGAACTTCCCCTTCGTCTTCCCTGCAAATTACAGAAGTTTATCGAATGGGGAACTATGAACGGATAGAAATCACGAATTTTGCGAATGTTGCTTTTGAAGGAGTAATTACTTTAAGTGGCTTGTCCACAAATAATCAATCGATTAATGTAGAAATTCCTGCTTATAGTTCCAGAATTTTGGGAAAAACTGCAAAAGGGATACTTGACGAATTGCTTCTGATGAATAGTCTGACTGTTTCGAAACTTGGAGATAAGAATACTTCTTGATTTACGCTTGCTCTTATAGTAGCAGGACAAACGCTTGATGAGTTT
This sequence comes from Candidatus Peribacteria bacterium, assembly GCA_031288635.1. Next base: position 12,301 of record JAITQZ010000024.1, read on the forward strand.
TCCGTTTCTTCAGAACTATTAGAACCTCATCGAGAAAAAAAAGACCCCAATAGAGTATCTATAGAAAAAGTCTTTGATACTCCTTCCGGAACCCTTCAAGCTACAACCCAAGAGCACTTATTTAATATCTCTGGCTTTGTCGCTAATCCTTGAAAAATATTTGGAGAACAAATTCCCCGAGAATGACAAGAACCTTCTGATGATGTAGGTTGAGAGCTTCCCGAAGAACCTCATCTTCCCTCTTATGATAATAGTCAAGCAAAGCTGATGATTTCCGAAGTATATTATGATGACGATGAAGAATGGGTAGAACTTTACAATGTAGGTTCTGGCAATTTCTATGGAAACTTGACCTTATCTGGACAGATTTTTTGAGGAAGTGAGACAACATTTACCTATACTGATATCTTTATTGCAAGTTGAGGGTTTATTATTTTTGCCAATAGTACAGGAATGTTTACTATTACAGGAGAGGCTATTATACTCAATACAGGGATTTTTCCAAAATTCATCATCCCCGAAGACCAGCATATAATTATTGATTTATTGTTTTCTGGACAGCAGGTAGATACGTTCTTTGCAGACCAAACTCGAGTAGACAGACGAAAAGGAAAGCAAATCAGTTTTCAGAAAATTATTACTCCAACAAGGGCTATTGTGAGTAGTTCACGAGAATATGTAAAAAATGTAGATGATGAAATCTATGTAGCAAATCCTTGGGATATTATACTGTGGGATGATGAAGATAGCCCTGCAGATTATGCAATTCCTATTCCTCCTAAACCTGTCAGGAATCCTCAATGTGATGAACAAGAGGTTGTAGAATGAGAACTGACAATTTCTGAAATATTTCGAGGAGGAAGTGGTTCAGATTTTGAATCCTATATTGAATTTTTTGTCCACGAAGACTGACTTACCAATGACTATACCTTTCTCTTTCTGTCAGGTTCTTTACTCAAAACAGGACTTCAGCTGAATCGAAATCAAGAAACTGATGTTTATGACCCTGGGGATGTAGAAAAAAATACCAGGCTGTTGTTGACACAAAAAGAGGGGCAATTGTCAGATGCTGCGGTGCTAACTCTTCTTTATCATCCAGATTTTGAATTGAATTCTTTTGCTTGAGACCTTGTATTATATGGTGTTAAACAGACAAAGAGATGACAAACTCGACAACTTTTAGACATTGTAGACATTACGTCTGGAACGGTTGCAAAATCTACCTATTCTGCTCAATGGGATGACAAACAAAAAGAATGCTGAGACCGTTTTAGTATAGTTAATGAATTTTCTCCAGGATTTTGAAAGGAGGTGTTAGAATATTTTTCTCCTATCTCTGCATATACCACAAAAACGGAGTATATTACCATTAAAGAATATGTCGGGGGTGGAGGTTCCGTATGTCCTTTAACTCTTGTTCAATCTTCGGAAGTTTCTAAACTTCCCATAGAAGAAACAGTTGTTAGTGATGATACTTCTTCTGATGATATATCCCCGAATCCTTCTTGAGAAACAGCTTCGTCAGGACAGCAACTTTGAACTCCTGTTATTAAAATTCTTGCCTTAGACTACAAATCTCCAGAAACTATCACCCTCCAATCTTTTCTTTCTTACGATGTAGATTTTACTAAACACCTTTATTACCTCAAATCCTCCACAGCAACAACTAAAAAATACATAGATGGTATTCTTTCAGCGGATTCTGTTGATACCTTCACAAAAACCTTCGGTTTCCCTGATAGTTGAGCGTGTATTTCTTTGTATTCTGGAGATGTCCAATTGGACGAACTCTGTTATGCTCCGCCTACAAAAAATACTGTGGAAGAGGACAAGACAAGTTCAGATTCTTCATTTGATATAATGAGTTATCAATTGAAAATTTTAGATATTGTCTATGACCCTGATGGTGCTGATACCGATAATGAAACTATTACCATTCAAAATCTTTCATCTGTCGAAGTAGACCTGTCCAATCTCAAACTGAAAATCAATACGACAAATAAAAAGCTGACAGGGATTTTGTCTGTTGGTGAAACAAAGACCTTTAAGGGGACCTTTGGGTTTCCAAATTCGACCAAGGATGATGCGGATGTTGTGGTGTCTCTGTTTTATGATACGACAATTTTTGATACGTATGTGTATAATCCTAATCAGCCTAAAGTTGTTGTCCAGTCTGGTACTGTTAAAGTCTATTCTGTATTGGATGGCGATACGTTTCGTTTTCGTAAAGAAGATGGAGTATTGCAGTCGGTTCGTTTGTTGTGAGTTGATGCACCTGAGAGCACTACTACGCGTTATCGTACTACTGAATGTTTTGGACAGGAAGCTAAAACCTATTTGACCAATCTCATCAAAAACCAATTCGTCCGCCTCGAATATGATGAGAGTCAGCAGTCCGTTGATAGTTATGGTAGGTTGCTTGCTTATGTCTATCTTGGTGATACTCTTGTCAATGAAAAAATCTTGCTTGATGGCTATGCAAAAGAATATACGTATAAAACTGATTACCAACAACAGTCTTCTTTTCAATCTGCTGAAGCACAGGCAAAAGCTCAAAATGTTTGACTTTGGTCTTCTGTCACTTGTTGACAGAGTATTGAAGAGGTTCCTGAGGTTCGAGGTTTCGACTACGATAAACTTCCTCTCAAAATTGCTTCTCTTGTCTATGACCCCGATGGTGCAGATAAAGATAATGAAGTAGTAGCTCTTACTCTCTCCTCTTTAGACTTTGAACTTTCCTCTTTATCTTGAATTGATTTTTCTGACAATTTCAAACTTACTATTTTCCCACGAAGTGAATATGTTACGTGAACGACAAAGAACAAGTCTCTTGAAACCATCTGATTTCTTCCACTCACTCCAAGTTTTACGTTGACAGGTGACCGACAAATGCCAAATGAGAAAGCTACGTGTGTTTCTCTCAAGTATAAGGAATATACCTTTGACACTAAATGTTATCATCCGTGAAAGGAGGAAGAAACTTTGCTTTCTGGAGAAGTGGCTTCGTCGGAGCTGCCGGTGGTTCGTATTGTCTCTGTGTTGCCTAATCCTTCGGGAACTGATAGTGAAAAGGAGGAAATCACGTTAGTATGGACGAATCCTTTTATACTGGAGAGCTTGAATGCTGAGGAAATCCTCTCTGTTTCAGAAAAATCCCCTCTTCCTCCCTTAACCCCTCCCCGCAGTACTGCGGGGTCTCCCTTAGGAGGGGAGAATCTGGATGGGGGGAGTGAAACCCTTAGTCTTTCGCCAGATTTTTATTTGCTTATTAATAATAAGACCAAGAAAAAGCTGAATGGGATGTTGTTGCCAAATCAGCATATTACGATTAAAGGGAGTTTTAGTTTTCCAAATACGGCCTCGTGTATTACGTTGATGAAAGGGGCGGAGCCAATTGATTCTTTTTGTTATGGAGCAGCGAAGGAGAATGTGCGTTATACTACAAATAATGTTGCAGTGCAGGAAATCCCTGAAACAGAGCTCTCTGTCGTGAAAAAGATTACCTTGGTACGTCAAGGAGAAAAATTGTGTATCTCCTATAATAAGGTACTTTTTGGATGCAAGGTCATTCCTAATTCTACGACTGAGCAAAATAGAAAACTGCTTTCTTTTCAAAATACCTATATTGCAAACGTTCAAGAGTATCTGAGACAGCAGTATTCTTTGCTTTACTACAATTCTGAGCTGCAAGACCTTTTTGATTTGTATACTACTACCAAGAAAGCTATTAAAAGCTGAATTTTTACGGGGAACTGGAAGGGGGAAGAAATTTTATTAACGGATGTAGATACCTTATTTTCTACTCAGTATCAACAGTCGGTTTTGGAATATTTGGCTTCCTCCGTAGTCAATCGTTTACCGACTTCGTTAGTTGCTTATTATCAACAAGAAAAAGCAAAACGATATGCCGAATTGATGAATGAGTAAATTATTTGGTTATTTGATGAGGTACTGTAAATTTTTTCCTCCTGATTGATATGCTTCTCGAGTAGCCTCTCCCATCATAATGATTTTTGCGAGGGTTTCGGTTTCTATTTCTTGGATAGAACGATTTTTTCCTGCAATAGCGAGAGCAATGCTGTAGTAATAGGAATTGGGGTCTAGTTTTCCATTTCTTCCTAGTACTCGTCCTCCGAGAAAATCCAATAAAGATTGTCTGCTTTTTAGGACTTTTGTTTTTCTGTGGTCGATTTCTTGGATTAATGCTTGGTATCCTTCTTGTATAGTTGCAAAGACAGAATAGTAGTTTCCGTTTGGCGATTTATAAATGCCAATGACTCAATTGCCTTGGCCGTTTAGGAGGTTTCCAGGATTGTTCGTATCTCTTCAGATGTTTTTGCTTCGATACGGTCTTTGGAGGTCTGATGCTGTGAAAAGTGGAAGTCCATTATAGGTTTTGTTATATTGTTTTGGTGTTTCTGTAGAGGTGGTTTCGGTTATTTCTCCTGCGAGGGTGATTTCTGTTTCTCTGGTTTTGTTGAAGATAGGGAAGGTTTCATTTATTTCGATACTAGGAAAAGAGGTTGCCAAAAGAGGTAATCAGGTATTCATTGAGAGAAGTAGTAGGTAAATCCCTCGTGAAAACATCTTTTTTTGTTGGAAATAAAACTTCTCACTTTCAAGTATACTCAGAATTCGTTTTTTTGCAAAAATTCAGAGACTTTTTATGTGAGGAGAAGAAATGATGAAAAAAGTTTGAATAGCCTTCGTCTTTTTGAGGGCAAAGTTAAAAGAAAAACCCAGCCAAATTTTGACTAGATTCTTCAAGTGGAAAATCGTACTTGTTATTTTTTTTCTTTTTTTTGTTCAACACATTTCGGACGTTCTTTCGTATGTCTATGTAAATCCACCCTACAATTAGGGAAAGTGAAAGCTATAATGGAAGAACCTGAAATGAATGATACTGATGCTCTTGATATTCAGGGAACCATTTGGCTTGGCAATACTTGAATATGCCAAATAATATTCCACAAATTACTACGATAAAGAAACTAATCCATTGTTTCAATATGGTACTTTTTATTAGGAGATAACCCCATAGCAATGCTGCAATCATTAGATACTCTTTCATATTTTTATTTCTAATCATAATACTGATATATACATTAAAAGTCAAGTTAAGATTATTTTTTACTTTTTTAGGTATTACGACTATTGTTTGAATAAAACTGTTTGAAGAGAAGAAAAATGTTTTTATGTAGATAAATATTTTTGGCTTTTTGCTATGAACCTTTTTGTTCTTTTGTCCTTAATCTCTTTTTCCTTCGCTCGTCGCTCCGCTTGAACTGCGGACATTTGCTCTGCAAGTCCGTGTGCTGTTGGGGGCGGACATAATGCTAAAATTCCCCCTTCCTCCCTTTCCCGTCCCGCAGTACGAAAGGGGGTATGAGAAGTTTTGTATTAAATATGGTTGTTTTATTTGAGTACTGATGAAAAAAGTGTCGAAAAAATTGACAAATCTGGATAATTTTGATATACTTAAGTAAGCTAAAAGATAAGAGAGGAAAGTTGAACGGTAAAAATCTGTATCCTTTGTCCCTTAGCCTTTGGTCTTTATCCTTTAATAGAAACAAAAATGCAAGGAATCTGACTGGAAATTGAGTCAATCTTGAAGCTTATTGCAGATAACCAGAATATTTCTGATTTGCATATGTCGGCTGGAGAGTTGGTAGCTTATAGACTCAATGGAGAGATTGTGAGAAAAGAAGAAATGGGAAGAATCTGAGATGAAAATATGGAAATCATTCTCAGACAGCTTTTCAAAAACAATCCTCAGAGGTTTGATAAATTTTTAGCGGATAAAGAGGCAGATTTTGCCTATGTTTCCAAAGATGGTACCGCTTATAGAGTCAATTCTTTTCTCAAAACAGGAAGGATTGGGGTGGTGATGAGAAAAATCAACAGTATTCCGAAAATCTTAGATGAAATTATGTTTCAAAATACGGCAGATGCTATTAAAAAAAATATCTTGACTTCTTCGAAAGGGTTATTTTTGGTGACAGGTCCTACAGGTAGCGGAAAGTCGACTTCTATTGTTGCGATGTTGGAAGAGATTAACAAAATGCAGCCTCATAATATTATTACGATTGAAGACCCTATTGAATATGTTTTTCAGGCGAAAAAAGCTTTGATTTCTCAGAGAGAGATTGGGCACGATACGTGGTCATTTGATAATGCGATTAAATCAGCTTTGAGAGAAGACCCTGATATTATTTTTGTGGGAGAAATCAGAAATACGGAGACCGCAAATGCGGTACTTGATTTAGCAGAGACAGGGCATTTAGTGTTTTCTACCTTGCATACTAATTCTGCTACTGCTACGATTAATAGATTTCTTTCTTTCTTTTCTGCTGATATGCAAAATGGAGTAGTAGAAAGGTTGGCTGATGCGTTAGCTGGGGTACTTTCTCAGACATTGGTGAAGAGGAAAGATGGTATAGGAAGAATTGCAATTTTTGAGCTGTTGCTGAATAATAATGCGGTACGTAATAATTTGAAAAAGAGAGAGATTGAACAAATTCAGAATATTATTGAGACTTCTAGTCAGAATGGAATGATTACGATGAAACAATATGCAAAAAAGCTGTTGGATAGGCAAGTGATTGACCAAGCTGAGACGGAAATATTGATGAATGCGAGGGTGTTGTAGATTTAAGTGAGGAGGTTTTATTTCTTAGCAGAGAAAAGGATGACAGAACAGTATTATTGATGAAATCAGAGGAGCAAACGGTATTCTCCTAGTCAGATTAGAAAAATGAAAGAAAATATGAAGAAGGTCCCAAAAATTCAGAAAAAAGCTGAACAGTATCAGAAGAGAGAGGAGCAAGAGGCAGAAAAGCTTTTACAGCAATTAGAAGATTAATATTTTTTTACCTTATATCTTATACGAATGAATAAAGAACTATTAGCTCAGTATTTACCAGCTCATCTTGTGGAATTTGCGAGTAAATTTGCAATTCCTGAGGAATTTCTAAAGTGACATCCTGATTTGGTTGTTTTGGTGTTGGAATCGAAGTCAATTAGTGAAGAAAAAGAAAAGCAGAGTTGGTTTGATTTGTATCCTCTGATGAATGCTGAACAGATTGCTAAACTGCGTGAAATTCTCACTAGAGAAAAGGAAAAATTAGCGGAAATTGAAGCAAAATACCAAGAAAAGCAAGAAGAAATTAAAAAGAAATATGAAAAGGCTTTTTCTAGTCCTGTCTATCAGCAGCAGCAAGCTCAAATCAGGGTAGCAGAACAAGCTAGTAGAGAAAAGGAAGAAGTTGAAGCAGAATCGTTGTTAAATCAGATTTAGATACTTGTATTTACCTTATTATTTTTTATTTCCTTATGTTCAAATTCTCATTTACTCATAAAGTCCTTCTCACGCTCGGAATTAGTGTTCTAGGATTTTTGGGATGGAGTTTTGCACAGGAGAATTATACGCAACAGAATGATACTTGTAATCAAGGAGATTTGATGCAGCAAGCGTTTTGTAGAGCAGATAATCATTCTACAGTACTTAATTTAGGATATACGAAAAAAGCAGTAGGGAATGAAATTATCAAAGGGAGTATAAAAATGACTCTTGATTTTGATCCTAATACTAAATTTCTCTCTGCAAATCAAAGTTTAATAGTAAGGATTACGAGAATCTTTCTTTCATTGGTCATTGTGCTGTCTGTGACCATGATCATTCTCAATGGAATTTGATATATTAGCAAGAGTGGGTCGGGAGAAGATCCTAGTAAGATGAGACGAAATTTACTTTATATTGCTATTGGAATTTTAGTGTCTGTATTTAGTGTAGTAATTATTAATGTTATGCGTTCGATTGGGACAAGTTTACAAACTATTGCTACGGGAGGAGTCGCCCCTAGTGTTGTGGGAGCTGTTGGAGGTTTGCCAGAATGAGTTACTGCGGAAATATCGTTTGGATCTAGTTCAAAGACGGGAGCTGTAGCTATTCTTACTGTGGGGGGAGCATTAGTTTTTACTCCTGCTGGATGGGAAGGAACTGCCGATCCGTGATTAGTTTTTCAAAAGCTATATACAAAGAATGGTGTTTATGAGGTGAGTTTGAATACTGTTACGTGAGAAAGAGGAACTGTACAGGTAACTATAGAAGGTATTGTGTCTTGTTCAGATAAAGGATGGTACGAGAATAAGGTAAACGGTATGAGTTGTTCTTCTCAGGGATATGAAGGTTTGACCTGTTATATTTGTGAACGTCCAGCTCCAGCAGGAAAGTGTGGCACTTGTAGTAAAAGTAGTGATTGTGGGGAAAATTTATGGTGTGACACCAATGATATGAAATGTCATTCTATCTCAGAAGTGCATACTTGTGAGGATGAGTAGCTTTATTTTCTTTTCTCATATTAATGTATAAAAAACTTTTTCTTTCAATCTTTCTTATTCTTTCTTTAGTTGGTGTTTCCCTTGCTGATGGAATTTCTGTTATTATTCCTAAAGGGAATTATCGCGATGTAAATGTTCCAAGAACTCAATTAGAAGGGACAACGGGAACTATACGAGATACGATTTCATTTGTGAACTCTTACCTTTGGTTTTTAATAGGTTTTCTCTGTTTTATTTTTTTGATATATAATGGTATTAAATTGGTTACTTCTAGGGGAGATAAGGAATATATGAAAAAGGCGATGAAAGGTTTGACGGGAGCTGCAATTGGAATTGCGATTTGTTTTATTTCTTATGCTTTCGTGAGAGCGGTCGTAAATTTATTTTAGTTGTAGTGTTTCATTTTAGAGCAAAGGCGATTTCTGGTTTGCGAGGTTTAATGTTTTTGTGCTGATTAACATTATCTGTTGGCGGACGCGTTGATGACGCGTCCCTACTTGTATGTGATATTGCATAGGAAAAATGTGTATTGTAATGTATGATGAAATGTAGGGACGTACCGTTAGTATGTCCGAGTGACATTATAGATACAATGATTTTGTGTAGATATATTCCCTTTGGTTTTAACATTAGCTGTTCGGACGCATTGATGACGCTGTGATATTGTATATTAGTCTATCGTCAATCCCTTTGCTACTTGTTTCACAGATTTGAAGGATGCGAGGGCTATCAAGCCGTTGAAAATAAATGCGAGAACAAAGAAGGTAATCAGATTTGTTTCATTTCCTGAGAGGTATCGGTTAATTGCAAAACCCATGCCGCATGCAATGATGAGTATGATGACCAGTGTTCGGAAAGGTTTTTTTTGTAAGGTGGGAGAAAGTTGGCGGCGATGAGCAATTCGCATTGCTCCGAAGGTATAGATACATTCAATGAAAATTTGGGTGATGACTCCCCCAAGGAGGTTTCGCTTTGGAATGACGAAGAGTCCAAGGATAACTCCGAGTATCACGCCAATAACATTGTTTTTGAAAAGGATATTTTGTTCATCGGTTGCGACGAAGAGGTAATTGTAGCACTGTTTAATGAAGCTTAGCACAAGCACAATCCCTAGAAATGGTAAAATCTGATTAGCTCATCGATGGGAGAGACTCATTCGTGAGCCTAGAAATTCACTACTAGAAACAATACGGATGATTTGACTATCAAATACGCAGAAATTGATAGCTACGATAATTCCAATTCGGACGACGATGGTGAGCAGATTTCCAAAGCTTTTTTTCTTGTGGTCTAGATGATAATTGGGGATTTTGTGTAAAAGTGAGTTTCCAAGAGACGACGGGATGATGAGGAGAATTTCAATTAAAGAGAGAGCCAAAGCTCGGAACCCAACGTATTTGAATCCTTCTGAAGTGGGAAAAAATCGCCCGAGGAACATGAGTACAATGAGTGTATGGAAGCTGGAGAAAAAGTAGGAAAATCCGTATTTTCGGTTTTTTTTGAAGAGGTTATTGATAAAGCTGAAGTCAATGTCGATTTTGAAAGGGAGGAGGGATTTGCTTCTGTGGTGGATTTCAACATTTTGTCCGATTGAGCTGGCGACCACGGAAAAGACTACCATACAAAAGGCAGCTACTAGTGTTCGTGATGCAGGTTCTGAGGTCTCGAAATTGGTATCCTTGAAAAGTAGATAGACGGTGGGGAGCAGGACTGCTAATTGGGAAAATCTGGCGATGATGAGTGACCAACTGAGTCTGTTCATCTTTCGGAAAAGTTGAAGAGGAAGCTGTTGGATACCGACGAACATATTACTAGCGGAGTACATCATTGCAAATGGTAATCCTCGCACGATGAATGGGTTGTCTGTATAGGCAGGAATGAGATAGGCGACAATAATGGCGAGGGTGTAGACGGTGATAATGAGAAAGGTTCTAATTCAGAGGAATTTATGGTAGGTGGTTATTAAGGGAGGATTTCAGAAGATTTCGGAGGATTTCGGAAGATTATGTTCATCTGCTTTTTCATCTGTTGTTTCATCTGTTGTTTTTGGGAAGGAGGTTTCTTGTTTTTCCTTTAGAGCACCGAGCTGTTTAACGGCAATGACATAGATTCCAAAGTCGACTAGGGCGGTTCGTCGTGCGAAATAGCGAAAAATTGTGCCGTAGTCTCCGTATCTGAGCGGTCAGAGGTAGGACGCGATAATTTTCGTGATGACAAAGCCAAAGAGTGCAGAAATCAGTCTTCCAAAGAGTTGTCGGACGGCATCTTTGATAACGAGTTTATGAGAAGAGGACATAGTGGGGAGTATAGCGTTTTGATGGCAGAAATCAATTATTTTTGTTTTGTCGATGATGATAAAGTCTGATTGCAAATGGTCAGCAAGTCTGTATATTCAATGAGTTTTCAGAGGAACGTCTAAAGTTTAAAGCTTTTCGTATCTCTTTTAATATTCTTCATTAAACTATACTCTTTCTTCTTTAATCTTTACTCTTTCCTCTTCAATGTTTCCAACTCTTGTTGCCCCTGGTGGCTCACATACGAAAGCTTTAGTAGCTTCTGCTTATGGTGCTGAAGAAGTCTATCTCGGAGTACCTTTTACTTCGTTGAGAATGAGACAAAATAAGCTCTATTCCTTCGACGCTCTTAAAACAACGGTTGACCAGCTGCATAAAAATGGTACGAAAGCATTGCTGACGATGAATATCTTCCCTCGCAATACGGATATTCAGATTTTTGAATCGGTGATTGAGAAAATTGCGAGTTTGCAGCCTGATGGGATTATTTTTTCTGACCCAGGAACGTTTGCGACGATTAGGAAATATTTACCGAATACTCCACTTCATCTCTCCACGCAGACGACTACTTTGAACTATGCGGGAGTGAAATTTTGGGCAGATTTGGGGGTGAAGAGAATTGTGCTTGCTCGTGAACTCCATATTGATGAAATTGCGAAAATCAAAAAAGAGGTTCCAGAAGTTGAACTAGAAGTGTTTGTGCACGGAGCAATGTGTATGACCTATTCTGGACGCTGTTTATTGGGAGACTATTTGGGAGGTAGGGCTGGAAATCGTGGGGAGTGCAATCACGCTTGTCGTTTCAAATACAAGGTTTTCATTGAAGAAGAAAGAAGGGGGTGAAAGCTGATAGAAGTGGTAAAGGATGAGGATGGGGAACATTTGTTGTCTTCTCGTGATTTGTGTACTATTCAAAGATTGGATGAATTGCTTCCTCATATTAATGCGATGAAAATCGAAGGAAGAAGTAAATCTGAATTTTATGTTAGTGCTATTACTAAAGCTTATAAGCACGTTCGTGATGCTTTGGTGAATGGGACAGCTCTGGATGAAAAAATTGTGAATTTGGTGAATGTGGTGCCTCATCGTTCCTATCGAGACGGTTTTCTTTTTAATCCGTTAAAAGACTTTCCTGATGGGGAAGTGATAGACCAAACTACGCATACCACAGCTTGACCGCTCTTTAATCGTAATTATTTTGGAACTTTCACGCCAGAGACGCTTGCACTTCACGGCAACACGTATCATCATATTGACCCCAAAGAAGAACTCAAAAGAGGAATGCAATTGCATTATTTAGCTCCAGATGCGATGGGAGATTTGGAAATTCTGGATATTGTAGATAAAAATGGAAAATCTCTGGAAAAAGCTGACTGTAATACGCCCGATGTGTTTATTCAGACTTCTTTGGCTTTGCAAGGACGAGAAAGTATGTATGTTGACCCTGTTTTACTTTAGTTTTATCAATTCTTATGGAATCAAAAAAGCATTTATCCCTTACGGAAACTTTACACCAACTTAGTACATTTCCTTCTTTGGTAGAAACGAAAGCTCTTTTGGTAGAGATTTTGGATGATGAGACCTATACCAAAGGTTTGAGAGCATTTTTTGGGATAAAAGGGATGAGAAATCCTTATCTGTATGAAGCTTGTAAGAGAAGTGGGCTTATGATGGAGTATGGAGAGGCTGCTGTACAAAGATTGGTAATTAAGGAATTTCTTGCATTATCTCCAGCAGAGATAGAACATTTTATGCCAAGCAATGCTTTGGTTTGTGAGCTTGCGAAAATGGTACAGACAAAATATGGAAAGGTATTATAGCTTATGTATTGTTTCTTCTCCTGTTTGCATTTGTTTGATTTTGTAGATACCTTGCTGTTTTTCCTCAGGTCAGAGAATGATTACAAAGGGAATTCCTTTTTTGTCGGCGTATCCTAATTGTTTTCCAAATTTGTCCTCGATGGGGTAGATTTCTATGTTTTTCCCTTGTGATTGAAAGGTCGCGGCAAGGGTGAGTGTTGTATCAAAGGTTTCAGGGAAGTTGAGAAAAAGATATTCTGCGATAGTATGGTGTTTTTCTGTGGTTTCTTCAAAAATTTTAGCAAGGAGTTTTGAAAGTCCGATAGAAGCACCGACTCCTGTGTAGATGTCTTTTTTATTATCAATATACCCTGTCAATTCTCCATACCTGCCGCCTCCTCCTACTGCACCAAAGTCAGCGTCGCTTTCCAGCATTGCTTCAAAAATGGTGCCGGTATAATAGTCTTGCCCACGAACGATTTGGAAATCTACTACATAAGGACACGGAAGATTAAAAGATGTTTTCAAGGTCTCAATTAGAGAAACGACTTCTCTTAATTCTGCTACTCCTTCTTGAAACAACGGAGTATCTGCTAAGGAAGCCAAGGCGTCTAATGAAGATACTTCTATTTTTAACCTTACAAATGCGAGAATTTTTTGGATATTTTCTGGGGATATTCCCAAATCTTGTAAAGCGGCAAGGAAATTCTCTTTCCCAATCTTTTGATATTTATCTATTAGAACACTCACTGCAGGAACTTCTCCTTCTGAAATTAAAGAACGCAGAAACCCCACAAGTACTTTCCTATTACTGATGTGCATTACTGGGGTATCATTAATATGCAGATTTTTTAATATCTCTTGATAGGTCTGCGAAAAGGTAAAAATGACTTCAGCGTCGTAATAGAGGTAGGATTGATTAGTGTCTTTTCTCCAGATGACATCTAAATCACATTGAAAAAATTCTCTGTATCTGCCTTTTTGTGGTCTTTCTCCACGTCGAACAGGCTGGATTTGGTATCTTTTGAAGGGAAAGGTAAGCTCTGATTCCCAATCCAGTACGTATCTAGCAAAAGGAACAGTTAAATCAAAATGCAGGGCGTAGTCTTTCAAATCTTCTGCCCCTTGAGCTAATCCATAGAGTCCAAAAATCTGCTTTCCTAATTCTGCTCCACTTTTGGCGAGGAGGACATTATTGGCTTCTACTGCTGGCGTGTGAATGTGGGTATATCAAAATTTTTGGTAGTTGGTTTGGATGATTTCTATGAGTTGGTCAAAGATAAGTTGTTCACTAGGGCTATATTCGATGAAACCAGAGGGACGTAAGGACATTGGAGAGTAAAGAGGAAAGGTAAAAGAGGAAAGATAGTAGAAGTAGTTTAGTTATTTAAGGCAGAAATACAAATGGATTTCGAAAGTAATTACAAGCAGAGACAACTTTTATTGAGAAAAAGCTGAAATGGCATTGATTTTAGATATATACATCGTTATATTATGGCTTAATCAAAGAAAAATTGCCTTTATCCCATCTCAGAATACCTGTTTTAATTTTATAAACTACAACTATGGAACAAAAAAAACAAATTCTCTTGATTCACGGTGGAGATACTCATAGGACTTATGAAGATTTTTTAACATCATTAAAAAATACTTCCGTTAAACTAGAATGGATGGTATCTAGGAGAGATTGGAAAAATGAACTACAATATCAATTGTGAAGTGATTTTCTGGTGTATCTCCCTCAAATGCCCAACAAACAAAATGCCCAATACGAAGAATGGAAGATAGTATTTGAAAAAATTATTGATAAGCTGGATAATAACTTTATTTTGATTGGACATTCTTTGGGAGCAATGTTTATCGTAAAGTATCTTTCAGAAAATACGATAAGTAAAACGATAGAAAAAACCCTACTTTTAGGCACCCCTTTTGATAACAGTATAAAGACTGATCCATTAGCAGGATTTTTGAGGCAGGGGAATTTACAGAAGCTTGCAGAACAAGCAGGGAAGCTCTTTTTCTACCATAGTGAAGATGACTTTGCTGTTCCCTTTGAGCATGTACTAAAATATAAAGAGGCATTACCTTATGCAAGCTTTAGATTGATGAAAGATAGGAACCATTTTCTCCAAGAAGAAGTCCCTGAGCTGAACTTCGATATTCTGCATTAGTTTTATATGTCAGTGTTATGAAACGATGAAAAAAGATACCATTATGGAACAAAAAAATGGGTGGCTAAAGTGAAGGAATGAAGGAAAATAATAATAGATAATTGTTTTATTTGCTATTTTTTTCAAAATGCACTCAAAAAAAGGACAGACCTTAATCTGTCCTTTCAGTATCTTAATCTTATGTACTATCCAATAACTTTTGTCACTACTCCTGCACCAACAGTTCTTCCTCCTTCACGGATAGCAAATCTCATTCCGTCTTCCATTGCTACTGGGTAGATGAGGTCAACGATGATTTTTGCGTTATCACCAGGCATAATCATTTCTACTCCTGGAGCGAGTTCGATATTTCCTGTTACGTCAGTAGTTCTGATGAAGAATTGAGGTCTGTATCCTGACATAAATGGAGTGTGTCTTCCTCCTTCTTCTTTTTTAAGTACGTATACTTCAGCTTCAAATTTGTGAGCAGTTTTTGCAGTTCCTGGTTTACAAAGTACTTGTCCTCTTTCGATATTGTCTTTGTCGATACCTCTCAGTAAGAGTCCAACATTCATTCCTGCTTCAGCTTGGTCAAACTGTTTGTGGAACATTTCGATTCCGGTAATTACGGTTTTTACAGGTTCTGCTCCGAGTCCAAGCAATTCGACTTCTTCATTCATCTTTATAGTTCCTCTTTCAATTCTACCTGTTGCTACGGTTCCTCTACCTTTGATAGAAAAAACGTCTTCTACTGGCATCAAGAAAGGTTTTGCTGAATCTCTTTCAGGTACTGGAATATAGGTATCCAATGCTCCAAGTAAGTCCCAAACACATTTAGCTGAACCTTGTTCGTCGGTAGGATTTTCTACAGCTTTAAGAGCTGATCCTCTTACAATAGGACAATTTCTGTCGTAGTGATTTTTTTCGAGCAAGTCTCTGATTTCTTCTTCTACGAGGTCAAGCATATCAGGGTCGTCTACCATATCGCATTTATTCATAAACACAACGATTTTTGGAACGTTTACCTGGTAAGCCAAAAGAACGTGTTCTCTGGTCTGAGGCATAGGTCCGTCAGTTGCAGCTACTACGAGAATAGCTCCGTCCATTTGTGCAGCTCCTACAATCATATTTTTTACGTAGTCGGCATGTCCTGGACAGTCAATGTGTGCGTAGTGTCTAGCGTCTGTTTCGTATTCTACGTGTCTGGTAGCAATAGTAATTCCTCTTGCCTTTTCTTCTGGTGCATTGTCGATTTGATCATAAGCAGTAGCTTGTGATAAACCTTTAGTAGCTGCTACGGTCGTGATTGCAGCAGTTAAGGTAGTCTTACCGTGATCTACGTGACCGATAGTACCTACATTAACATGTGGTTTAGTTGCCATACTTGTATAGATTAAAAAGTTAAAAAAAGTACCTTACTTATAACCATCTTCTTGCAAATTGCAAGAGATTTATTTGTGGTGCCAAGAGGCAGAATTCCCGTAGCTTGTACGGGACCGACACAAGGCTTTTTCCCGCAGTACTGCGGGACTCTACCACTGAGCTACCGTGGGGTAACTCATTCACCATCATTTTTAATAAAAGTTGGATGAATAAGTCGATGCTGGATATGACCATTTCTTTTGATCATTTTTTCCAATTTTATCGCCTCTGTTTTTGTTTCCTTTAGAAAGAAACCACAAAGAGATAAATTTGCCATTTTACTTGTAGTAAACGTTTTCCCTTCTAAATGTTGATGTAATCTTCTCATTATATTATCAGTATATCCAATGTAATAGTTAGTATCTCATTTGAGAATATATACGTAATACATCTTACTGATAATAAACAAAATGATTTTCAACATTATTTTGCCAAGAGGCAGAATCGAACTGCCGACACAAGGCTTTTCAGGCCTCTGCTCTACCACTGAGCTACCTTGGCATTTAGTTTATAGTATTAAGAGACAACATTCCCGTAGCTTGTACGGTATCGACACAAGGTTTTTTCCCGCAGTACTGCGGGACTCTACCACTGAGCTACCTTGGCAGGGTATGGTGGGCGTAGATGGACTCGAACCATCGACCTCGTCCTTATCAGAGACGCGCTCTAACCAACTGAGCTATACGCCCGTACCTTTTTTCTTTTCGTTTTAATTTCGAACCATCAACCTTCCCGCAGTACTGCGGGACGCTCTAACCAACTGAGCTATACGCCTGTACTCTTAAAAAAATCGGGGATGCGGGACTCGAACTCGCGACCCCTTGGTCCCAAACCAAGTACTCTAGCCATCTGAGCTAATCCCCGAAATTTTTGTTGCTTGTACTTTATACGTATTCGACAAGTGATTGCAAGAGATTTTTTTATGTTTTTTACCTCAAATATTGGACGATTTTCGTTTCTCTGATACCGGAAATTCTGATGACTCCTGGGTAGTCGAGTTGTTCTTCGATTTTGGTTCAGATTTCTTTTAAGAGGGTTTCTACTTCCATATCTCCTATTTGCTTTGGGTTTACGTAGACCATAATTTCTCTTCCTGCTTGCATAATGTGGACTTTGTCGACTCCTTCGACTTCGTTGATGAGTTTTTCGAGTTCTCCCATTTTTTCGATGAAGAGTTCTTTAGTGTCAAATCTGGCTCCAGGACGAGAAGCAGACATTGCATCAGCTGCGGCGATGATTCGGGAAATAGGGTTGGTCATTGCTACTTCATAGTGATGAGATTCGGCAGCATTGATGATGATGGGGTCCATCCCTCGTTTTCTGAGCATATCGGCACCGAGTTTGGTATGAGATTCTCCTGTGGTTGAGAGCACTTTTCCGATATCGTGCAGGAGCCCAGCTTTTTTTGCCATTACCGGGTCGAGACCAAGTTCTACAGCGATGGCTTCAGCGATTTTTGCGACTTCGACACTGTGAGATCGTAGGCTTTGTCCATAGCTAAAACGGAGAAAAAACTGACCAATCGTTTTCACAATTTCTGGTTTCATCATGGGGATATTCAGGATACTCAATGCTTCTTTCCCTTTTTCCATAAAAGTATTTTGCAGGTCTTCTACGACTTGATTGTAAACTTTTTCGATATACATTGGGTTTATCCTTCCGTCTTTGATGAGAAGTTCGAGAGTTCTGGCTGCTATAAATCTTTTTGCATTATCGAAAGAGGAAATTTTTACGGTTCCTGGGGTGTCGTCAATGATGAGCTCGACACCAGTAGTTTTTTCGAAAAAAGAGATATTTCTTCCTTCTCTTCCAATCAGCTTTCCTTTGATGTCTTCACTAGGTAAGTCTACGGTTTTGGTAGTGAATTCGCTGATGGTTTGGGTTGCAATTTTTTGTAGAGAGTTTACTACGATTTTTGCTGCTTCGGTTTCTGCTTCTTCGGCTTTGATTGTTTTATATTTTTCTACAAATCTGTTGATTTCTGCGACGTTGTCTTTTTCAATCATCGCAAAGATTTCTTCTTTGGCTTGTTTTGGAGTCAATTCGGCGATTTCGCTCAGTTTTTGGAGTTGCTGTTTTACTACATCATCGGCTTGTTGACGGAGTTGTACGACTTTCCCCTTTTCTTCTTCTAACTTTTCTAGTCTTTGTTCCATCTTTTCTTCACGGTCTAGAAGTCTGTTTTGGATTTCTTCCATTTTTGCGAGTCTCTGTTCTTCGATTTTTTCAGCTTTTTTTTCTGCTTGGGTGATGAGGTCATCACATTTTTTCTTGGCTTCTAGGAGGAGTTCTTCTTCGATGTCTTTCACTTTAGCGATACGTTCCTTAAATTTGATTGCTTTCTCGGTGAGCGTCCTTTTATAGCCGAAAAATCCGGCAACGCCTCCAAGTCCTAGTCCTGCAATCACGAGGACTATTGTCGTTCGTACTGGCATATTTATAGGGGATGGAATAATAAAATCAAAATTTTGCACATTGTAGTATATACCGTATTTGAAGGAAATTGCAAGACAAAATGAAAAGAGGGTGTTTGTCCCCCTTTTTAGCATTAGAAAAATCTGATGAATGGTTTATCTTTTTACAGTCAATGATTTTCTGCCTTTTGCTCTACGGCGAGCCAGTACGCGACGACCTGTCCAGTCTGACATTCTCGCACGAAATCCGTGTTTGTGCATTCTGGATTTTCGGTTGTATTTTCTAATTCTACGAAGTTTTGATGCCATTGGTTATTTGTTGATAAAAGGTAAAAGTCCGAGCGTTCTGGCTCTGATGATTTCCGTTCTCAGTTTTTTTTGTACTTTTACGCTGTTTTCGGTGTAGAGTCTGGGTTTGATATTTCCAAATCTGGTGAGGTAATATTTCAGAAGGTCTACAGATTTCCAGTTGAGGTATTTCTCGTTTTCTTTTTTGGTGAAGAACGTGAGTTTGTTTCCGTATCTTTTGTCTTTGATTTCTTCGATGGCTTTTTCGAAGCTTTTATTGAGTTTCTCGAAGTGGAAGAATTCTTGTTTGGTGTCTCTGGCAAAGATTTCGTATCTGATGAGGTTTGGATTGTAGAGGAGATACTGTTTTACTTCTGCAATTTGTGCTGAGGAGAGTTCGAGGTTGTAAGAGATAAGGTAGGCTTGGTTTGCTCCCCTTTTGAGTGGAAAGTTGACAGTTTTGAGTCAGATTTCGTCTTTGTCTAGGGTGGTAAATTTGCTTTCGAGTTCGTTGAGGAACTTTTTCCTGTCTGCTTCTGCCACGGAGACGTTGAGCATCAGGACTAATTCATACTGTTTCATACAGGTAGATAGAAGAAATAAAATGCCGTAGTGGTACGGCACCCCGCAAGAAGTTGTGGGGAGGGTAGATACTTTGTAGGTTTTTTTAGCCGAATGAGGGAAGTATAGTGATTTGTAGTTGGTTTTCAAGGGATTTTGAAAAAGCTGGGATAGAGGAAACCCTCGTATTCAAAGCCAGACTGTACAATTAGTGTATTACCAAGGGTCAGGTAAGATTCCCCCGATAAACAAAATGTTAGATTGCAAATCTAATAAATTTGCTGACTACGAACCCATCTGTTAACAGTTCTTTTACTTTCTTTGACCCGTCGCGGATGTATTCCTGTTCGAGTAATACGTCTTCTGCGAAGGCTTTGTCGAGTTTTCCTTTTACGATATTTTCGATCATTGCTTCCGGTTTTCCTGCTGCTTGGAGTTCTGCGGTGAATTTTGCTTTTGCTTCTGCTTTCTCGCTGGTTGGGACTTCATCAAAGGTGAGATAGGTTGGGTTCATTGCTGCTACTTGGAGGGCGAGTTCTTTTGCAATGTCTTCACTTCCAGAAAAGTAGATTACGGAAGCAACTTTGTTTCCCGGATGATTGTAAGCGTAGGTGGTATCAGTGGATACTAATACTCCTCCCACTTTTACATTTTCTCCAATTTTCCCTACGAAGTCGGTGATTAATCCGGTGATTTCAGTTTGTAAGCTTTCATCGAGTTCTTCGAAGCTTTCGATATTTTTTGAAACACTAAAAAGTTTGTCGAAGATGGTGTTGAATAAGGTCTGAAAATGTTCGTTTTTTACTACAAAGTCTGTTTCGCAGAGTAGTTTCAATCCAACGGTTTTCCCATCACGAGTTTCTACTTTAATCATTCCTTCGTTGGTTTCTCTGTCAGCTTTTTTTCCTGCTTTGGCAATCCCTTTTTCTTTGAGCACTTCGATAGCTTTTTGGAGGTCTCCATCAGCGGATTCTAATGCGGATTTGCAATCACCGAGTGGTGCGAAGGTAGTATCACGGAGCTCTTTAATGAGATTTAAGTCGATTTTCATTGGCGGTACAAGTAATGAATAAAAAAGTCTGATTTTGAGCTCTTATTTCCCTATATCGTATTGAGAGAGGTCAATATCAGGTGCTGCAGCATTTGTAGGGATTTGCTGGGGATTTTCAAGTCCAATTTTACTTTGGTAGTGGTCTGCGTCAAAGAGATTTAATACTCGACTCCCTAGTCCTGCAAATCCGGAGAAAAATTTTACTGCTCCGTTGGGGTCTCGTTGGTATTTCCCGTCGTATGCTTGTTTAGTGCAGATGATTCCGAGAATGAGGACAGGAATGGTGAGGATTCCGCCGATGATAGAGAAAAATTTTCCAAAAAGGAGTCCAAAAATGAATAGAATGACGTCTAAAAAAATGGTGAGCACGAGTAGTACGACTCGTCCCATTGCTTGTTTGATATGGTGGTGCATATAGGGGGAGACATCTTGTTGCTGGAGAGAGAGGAGAAGACCGACAAAAAGATACATCATTACGGCTTGCTTTTTCTCTGCACTGCTTGGGAGGTAGTTGTCCCGATTATTAGGCGTAAGATTTTCAGGCATTGGAAATGAGGGGATAAATTTGTTGTAGTATACAAAAGCAGAATGTAGATACAAGTTGTTTTTTGTTATTACTATTTTGTTATTATTATCTCTCCTATTGGAGGAGCTTCAGGTAGATGGGTGGTCGAAGCAAGATTTGAACAAAGAAAAGCAGGATACTAATGTCTTGCAATGAAGGATGTTTTATGTAGAACAAGATGTTTTATTTTGGACATTCCTATGAAAAGATTTCTCTGGAGTTTGATCAGCTTTTTGGTTCTAATGATTAGTTTTTCCTTTGCCCAAACGTCGCTGAAGGTAATGGATTTGCCGAAACTGGAACGATACATCACCGACTTCACCAATACCTTAACCACGGATGAACTCAATGAACTTGAAGCTATCGCGGAAAATTACGAGGAAAAGACTACGAATCAGCTCGTTGCTGTAGTCATTACTGATAGGCAAGGAAGAGAATTGTTTGATATTGGAATGAAGATTTTTAACGATAACGGAATTGGGACGAAAAATAATAATGGGTTGCTGCTGCTTATTGCCAATAATGAGAAAAATCACGCAGGTCTGCGTGACCCCGCAAAACTGCGGGGAATCAGAATTATTGTCTGATATAGTTTGGAAGATGAAATTCCTGATTTGAAGGCGAGTCAAATCATTGAAGATTCTGTTCGTCCTTTGGTGAATGAAGGAAAGCTGTTTGAGGCAATAAAAGCATATTATGTGGAGAGCCAGAAAGCGATAGATGAGTCTGTGGTTGATAGTATTTGGCATCGTATCGAAGCGGGAGGAGAAAGCTCGGAGATTATTCTTATTATTGCTTTTGTTTTATGACGATTTACGGGGAGCATTATTAGGATTGGACGACCGTTGCCGCTGTTTGATAGAGTGAGAAAACAAGTAGCGAAGTCTTCTCTTTGATGGATAGTTCTGGTAGGAATGGGAATTTTGTGGATTATTGGAGGAGCTTTTGCGGTGGGGGTTTATTTATTCGGTGTGGGCGTGGGACTTGGGATTGTTAAGGTGGGAAATGGAAGTTGAGGTGGGCGATGAAGTAGTTCGTGAGGTGGGTGAAGTGGAGGGAGAATGTGAAGAGGTTTTAGTGGTGGAGGAGGCAGAAGTGGCGGAGGGGGAGCTGGAGACTAAAGTTTCTGTTGAAAATCTTAAAGATGTAAGTGTTCACTGTATATTTAAATAAGTCAATAGTTAGCAGAAAGGCTAGCATAATTTTTTTCAAAATTATGCTTACTTGTATTTCGAAGGGAATGAGCAATAGAAAGAAGTATAGCAAAAACTTCAGCTCATTT
>JAITQZ010000093.1 GCA_031288635.1 Candidatus Peribacteria bacterium
TGCTAAAAATCAGACTACTAAAAAGCTGATTTTCCATTGATTACGAAAGGATAATCGCCTTTTGTATGTTGTTTTCATAATGTAATATAAAAAGTAAAAAAATAAGTTTAGAATTAGCATATATATATCAGAAAAAATCAAGAGATTTTTCACTTCTTTTTATGTGAGATGGAAACTGGTAAAAGAACCATAGAAAAATTTTAACAAAGGAATAACTACAACAATTTACACAGATACCATTTTCTCATCACTACAACTTGCTATCCCAAGCATAATATTCAATATCCCAAAATTGATGTACAAACAATTCAATTTTTTCACGACCGTTTTTTAATTCTTGATGAAGAAATATATCATATTCGGACAAATATTAAAAATAGAGAAAAAAAGGTTTTCGCTTTCTCTAAATTAGGACTAAAAACAGAAATTATTTTAGAAAAACTAGAACCAAAAAAAACCACCTAACACTTACACTACTTCTTCCCCTTCCCAGTATAATTCACCTCATAAAAACTTTTTGCAGCCTCCTCTTGGGCTTTTTTCTTATTACTCCCAAATCCTTCAGCTTTCTTTTCCCCATTTACAAAAAATTCAGACTTATATGTAATGACATTCTTTTTCTTATCACACTCCATCTCACTATCCACATATTCCGGCAATACTTTCGTTTCACGCTGCACCACTTCCTGTGCCAACGTTTTATAAGACTTTACCGGCTTCTGAGAAATATTTTTTATCTTAGGATACAAATATTTACTAATAAATTCTTCCACCACCGCCTCCCCTTGGTCTAAATATAAATATCCTAATAACGCCTCAAAACTATCCCCTAAAATCGCATCTTTCTCACGTCCCTTAGAATGTTCTTCTCCACGAGAAATAAAAATCTGCTTATCCAGTCCAATATCCCTTGCTACTTCAGCCAACGTCTCTTCACGCACCAACGCTATTTTATAGAGCGTCATTACACTTTCATCTATAGTAGGATTACGCACAAAAAGCAATTTTGCAATCACTGCCCCCAAAATTCCATCTCCTACAAACTCCAATCTCTCATTGTGAGCAGTAATTTCCTTAAAATCAGCCGCATACGATTTATGAATAAACACACAAAGAAACAAATCAGTATTCTGAATTTTTTTCGCTGATACCTGCAACGATGCTAAATAAGACTTCAATACATCCAATTGCATAGAAACTTCAGCAGGAATTAATAAATCCATTGCGAAAGATAAAAAGTAAAGAAAAAACAAAAGGAGTATAAAGATTTCCCTCCCAAAAGCAACTTCGGGTTGTTTTTTCTCCTAATTTCAATACTCTCTCCAACAAGATTTTATTTCTTCATCAATAAATGAAAAAAAATATTTTCTATAGTGCTTTTCTCTTAGGAAGCTGTTGAATACTTTTATTGCTGTCTGCGTGTTCCACCCCAGACTATACCCAATCACAATTAGCAGCTCTCTATCAAAAACAGCTCCAATCCACCCAAACTTCACTTCAGGACATCTTTTCTCACATTTCCAAAGATACCCAAAGCAGTACCCAACTCCAACTTACCCTTCCTTCCGACTCTATTCAAGGAACCATCAATTACCAATCTATAAAAAGCACCAAAGAAAAAGCAGAAAAAAACAACATCTCTCTCAACGGAAATCTCCAAGACCTAGAAAAAAATCTTCCTCTCCAATTCTCTGGAAACTTCCTTACGCTCTACACAGGAAACCAAATGTATCTTTCCATCCAGAATTTTTCTCTTTTTATGGGAACAGGAAATACCGAAGCAAAATTTTTCACGCTCCTCGCCCAACAACTCGCCAACAAACGAATTGCCCTTGACCAACAAAACACTATAGGAATTAATATCGTAGAAATTCCCACCTATAGTGAAATCCTTGAAAATATTTTTAAACTTTATACCCCTTTTGATGCAACCTTTACACCAATTCTCAACACAAAAAACGAATTTATAAATAAAATTTCTACGCTCCCTCTAGAATATCTTACTACATTAACAACCACCATACAACTCATTTCTAACCTCGCAGGACTCGAAATTTCTACAGAAAATCTTTCTCTCAACCCTGAAAAAGAAAGCACAACACACTATAAATTATCAGAAAAAAATAAACCAGAATATACTTCTGCACTTCACCTTACTACAGATAGTCACACCTTCACTTTCGTCATAGGATACTCAAAAGAAAAGGAAATGTTTACCTTATGACTCTCAGAAATAAAAAAACACACAGACGAAGACACCCTCCCCACACAATCTCTATTATTCACCTTCACTCCTAAAAATTCCACTACCTACACCATAAAAGCCCTCAGAGAACAAAACCTCCAAACCCTTCGAAATGTAGATGCTATCATCAAACTCAAACCACAAATTCCCAACAACCTCCATATCGAGTTTGAAGGAGATTTAACCTTTAAACCCCTTCAACTCAACAATCAACAATCCCTTTCCCTCCACTTCAAAGGAGGAGAAACCTTACAATCTACTACAGAAACCGACTTTACCCTCTCTGGAGAAATCCTTCAGCTCTCCACCCTTTTAGAATAGAATTTTACTTAACTTTTCCATATTCCTATGTCTACAAAAAAATCTTTTTCAGCTAATACCCTTTGATACCAAAAACCTACAAAAACTCCTCTCAAAAAATTTCTCAAAACCAGCATCATCATTATAGCTATCATCATCATAGCCCTCTTTTCTTTTGCCTTAATAGCCAGTTTCAAAGGTGCCCGAAACAGTATCAAAGACACCTTCCTCAATACAGTAAGCAACCAAGTCTGAACAGAAATGCAAAAAGACCAATACGGAAACGTAAACGTCCTCTTACTCGGATATGGAGGACAAGGACACGACGGAGGATTCCTTACCGACTCCATTATTATCGCTTCTCGAAATCCCGAAATCGGCAACATTTCTATGTTTTCCATCCCACGTGACCTTCGAGTAAAATATCCCAACGGAGGACAAGGTAGAGTAAACTGACTCTATTACACCTACCTCAAAAAATACAATGATGACCCCATCCTCACATCTTCTGGCATCAGAGCAGACATTTGACAACTCCTAAATATGCAAATTCCTTACTATGCTACCGTAGATTTCACCGCCTTCAAATCAGTCGTAGACACTATTGGAGGAATTGACATCACCGTCCCAGAAACACTTCACGACACTAAATATCCTAACGGACAAAGACGACCAAACGACGGATATATCACTTTTCACATTGACGCCGGATTTCAACATTTAGATGGAGAAACCGCTCTGAAATATGCCCGTTCCAGACATTCTACTTCAGATTTTTCTCGTTCTCTCCGTCAACAAATCATCATTATGGGAATAAAAGACAAACTACTCAATTCAGGACTTAGTCTTTCTAGTGTTCCTGAACTCTACGGGCAATACAAAAACTACGTAAATACCAATATCTCTCTCCAAGAAATGCTTCGGTCTGTCCAATTCATCAAACAACTCTGAAATTTCACCTCATTTGGCTTCACAACTAACTGTTCCTTCCAAAACTTTCTCAAAATGCCAGCAGCTTGCTTCCTCTATACTCCAAATAGAGAACTTTTTGGAGGAGCTTCTGTAATATTACCTATGAACGCAACAGCAGATAATATCCAATACTATTCAAAAATACAAAACTTCACCCAATTCATCATCAGCCACCCACAATTCATAAAAGAAAAAGCATCTATAGAAATTCTCAATGGAATAGACAAAGCTCTCGCTCGTTCAAAATGAATGTCTTCTACCCCTTTCGCTGGCCAAATCGCAGTAAAACTCAAACGTTATGGCTTCAATATCACGTCCACAACAAATACCGAAACCCCTTCATCTGGCAGCTACCTCATCCTGCACACTGAAGACCCTCGTGAAGCAACCATAGCAGCAATCCAAACCCTCCTCCCTCTCACAGACATCCGCTACGACACAGGAAACCTTCTTACTGGCATTGACGAAAACGGAAATCTCTACTCCTATCTTACCTGAGCAGAAATTTCTCTCATTCTCTGAGCAGACTACCTTCTCGGCTCAGAAAACCTTTCTGGATTAGTGCAAAAAAAATTCTCCTACGATTTATAACCTGCTAACTTACATTCACCACCCCCTTTCATAAAGAGGGGAAGGGGGGATTTTCAAGTAAATATATAAGATTTTTTCCTATATTCATTGCAGAAAAACTATTTAATAATGAACATAATAAAAGTGAAGAACAAAAAAACCAATAATAAAAAATCTCTCAAACAAATATTTTTAGGAAAATTTTTTCTTATAACGAACAAGACTTTCAAGGAATTACCTTAAAAGTCTTATTAAAGATACTTT
>JAITQZ010000011.1 GCA_031288635.1 Candidatus Peribacteria bacterium
TGCTATACTTCTTTCTATTGCTCATTCCCTTCGAAATACAAGTAAGCATAATTTTTTTCAAAATTATGCTAGCCTTTCTGCTAACTATTGACTTATTTAAATATACAGTGAACACTTACAATCAAAGAGATAATAAATACTCTGTATTATTTTTTGTAAAAATAGTAACATCTTTCGTAAATTTAGATAAAGAAATAGCAGTTAATAAACCTATGATTTGTTATATAGAGTCTAAAAAATTGAGACCCTTTTTAGAGGGTTGTTATTCAGAATGGAAGCGATGTTTACCCCGTAGGATTGCGGGGTAGTGAGAAATCTTTGTAGATAGGGTGTTTCTTTGGAGGATAAAATAGGATTTTTTATTTACAAAGATTTTTTGTCGTTCAAGTTCAGTTTATTGAAATATAGTTTGCTTCTCCTCTGAATGGCTATTTCCCTATAAAAAAAGTAGGGGTTGTTAATATTTGGCTAATTTGTTTTGCATTTTCGCTGATTTTTTATATACTTCACTTGTTAGGTAGTGTTTTTTAATTTTGTGTATGTTGGTGAGCTATGCAATATTTTTCTTCGTCTGAACTCCGTCAAATTCGGACTAAATTCTGGACTTCCAAACAGCATATTGAGATGTCTGAAGTCTCTCTCATTGCTGATAAAGATTCGACTGCTCTTTTTAATGTTGCTGGAATGCAGCCTTTGATTCCGTATTTGATGGGAAAAGAGCATCCACTCGGGAAAAGGCTTTTCGACATCCAGAAATGTGTCCGCACGGTGGATATAGCTGAAGTAGGAGATGCTTCACATCTAACGTTTTTCGAGATGATGGGAAACTGGTCATTAGGGGATTATTTCAAAAAAGAGGCGGTGGCTTGGTCGTGGGAATTCCTTACGCAATATCTGGAGATTGACCCGAGAAAAATTGCAGTAACGGTGTTTGAGGGGGATGAATCGGCTCCGAGGGACCAAGAGACGGCTGGATACTGGAAAGAATGTTTTGAAAAAGCGGGGGTTCCGGTCAGGATTTCTTATTTGCCAGCGGACAATAATCGACGAAGTCCTGGACCTGTGGGACCGTGTGGACCTGACACGGAGATTTTTTACCGAGTCGGGGAGTCTGAGTTTCCTCCTGATGAGAGTACGGTTGCTACGGATGAAGACCATTGGCTGGAAATCCGAAATGACGTTTTTATGGAGTATTATAGAGATGAAAGCTGAATCTTATCGAAGCTTAGTAAGCAAAACGTGGATACAGGGATGGGATTTGAGAGGATGTGTAAAGTATTGCAACAAAAGGATTCGGTGTATGATACCGACTTATTTGAGCTAATGATTGAGGTGATTGCTAAACATACAAATCAAAAATATATTAATCATACAAAGCAATTTAGAATTATAGCAGATCATGCGAGAACGGCATTTATGTTGGTAAATGACGGGTTGATACCCTCAAATATTGGAGCATGATATGTACTTAGAATGATTATCAGAAGGATGATGTTTAATACGATATTACTTGCGGATCTGGCAGACTATACAGAATTGATTTCAGGTTTGTTAGAAAGTGTACAAACATTAAGATCCTTTAAAAAAGAGGAAATTATTAGAGTAATTATTCAGGAAACTAAAGCATTTCTTAAAACTATTCGTGAATGACATACGATTTTACAGACACTAATCAATACCTATAGTAATGGCCCTTTGAAAAAACTTATTTCTGGAGAGGAAGTATTTAAGTTATATGATACCTATGGATTCCCTTTAGAATTAACAAAAGAAGTTGTAACAAAGTATGGGTTTCAAATTGATGAAGTAGGCTTTCAAGAAATGTTAGAAAAAGCTAAAGAAAAATCCAGACAAGCCACCAAGGAAATGTTCAAAAAAGGTGTTGATTGGTCGAAGTATTTAGAAGGTATTCCTCAGACTGAGTTTGTTGGTTATTCAGCTTTGTCTGCTGAGAATGTTACGTTACTCAAAACCATTGAGTTAGAGGGCTGACAGCAGGTGTTGATTTTTGATAAGACACCATTTTATCCAGAGATGGGAGGACAGATGGGAGATTTCGGGGAGATTGTCTTGGATGGTGGAGCGGTAAAAAAGATAACTAATGTCCAGAAGTTTGCGGGAGTGATTTTACATTTTACTTGAGTATAAGCGAGAAAATGGAAGAGGTAAGTAGTGATTTGCTGTTAGTACTTTCCAGACCTCCAGAGGGATTTCCTACAAGAAGGGCTGGAACGGTTGGAATGTGTGCACTGTATTCTCTCAAGGCGTTAATAGAAGGGAAATATCCTGAGCGTACGATTCCTGTTTCTGCTTATGCTCAAGATATCTTTTCCAAAATTTCTGGGTTTATGCTGCCGTTTTCTTTGCTTAGAGTATTAAGAAAGTATCATATTTCTTATGAAGTGTTTTCTGGGAGAGGGTTTCCTGTGGCACAAAAGCTTGAAATACTCAAGAGGAGATTGGCTAAGGGACCGATTTTGCTGCTCATCGGAAACGCGTATGGCAGTGGAAAACGCCCTACACGAGTTCGTGCTCTTCATCATCGGCATTATATTACTTTGTGGGGATATGATGAGAAAAAGCAGATTTTTTTCATCTATGATTCCAATACCAAGAAAAGAGTGCTTCCAGATATGCCAATTGGAAATACGTATTTAACGTATCGTCAATTGATACGTTATTGGTCGATTGGTGCTACGTGGATGATGAGGTTTTTTGGAGTGAATGTGTTTTATAAATAGCGAAGTTGGTGTGACGTTGAGGCTTCTAGATTAAATGAACTGCTCTAACTGCAGTGAATGATGCAGTTGTAGTCAGCTTTTTCTTTTACTCAATTGCGTTGTATCTCGGGAAAAAGAGGTAGACGATATTGTAGAATGAGCCTACTACTTGGTCAAGTCCTTTCTCTTGGTTCAGCATTTTTTCTGTTAAAATTCCTTCCAGCTTAAATAGTTCGTGTTCTACTTCTTTTCCTACACGTTGAAATTCTGATGTTTCTGCGGTTTCATTGCTTTCGTTTAGTGCTCTGAATTGCCGAAAAAGTTGGTTATAGGTTTCAAAAAATCTCATAAAAAGTTGACCGCCTTTTGTTTTATTCAGGGTGAAAATTTTGTTTTCGATATAGGTATGGATGATGTTTTGTACTGCCTCTGCTTGTTTTGTGTCCATTTGAGCAAAGCTTGGACCAAAAACAGGATGTTGGGTTAAATCATTAAACGTAGGAATGATTTTTTTGTTTTCTTCGATGTTTTGTAAAAGTGTATAGATTTGCTGTTGTTGTAGGGTGTTCATTATCGAGAAGAAAATTAAAAAGCTCCCTTTCCATGGGAATTGTTGTCATCTATATGAAACTCCTTGCAAAATGCAACTTAAAAATATTAATTGTCGAGTCCTTGCATATGTTTACATCTCAAATGTGAGGCATCGCAGAACGGCATATTTCTGGATTCTCCGCAGCGACAAAGGGTTTGACGGTTACGTATAGGATAGGACGCTCCGTCAGAGCTTTCTACTTCAATTCCTCCCTGTACAAAGAGGGGTCATTTACAGTCTTTTCCTTTGTCTTCTAACATTCAAATTGCAGGTGCTAGTTCAGGTTCCATCAGATTTCCTTCTTTGTCTACTACAGTCAGTCTACCGGATACGCAGTTGCCAGCACTGAAAATTGCTCTTTTTTTTGCTTCGGGGTCTGCACTATCAGCTACATCTTGTCGGGTTCCTTGTCCGTAGTGGCAAAATCTCGCTACAGCACAGTAGCTTTCTTTGTCTACTAAATCCAATTCTGGTCATTGGTAATACATTGCTCCTTGTTCGTACGCTTCTTTGGTAGCGTATTCTGTCCCTTCAAATTTAGTTTGTACGTGGGTTCCATCGCAAAAGGGTTTGGTTTTTGAGTGTCCGCAACGACAGAGATGGGTGATTTCTGGATGGTCGTAGGATTTTCCGTGTTGTAAATGGTCACTTCCTCCGTGTCAGTCTTCTACCATTGTTTCCTGTCTGATAGGAATGTTTCCACAGAGTTCGTAGGGTCCTTTAGGGAGAACGGTGATTTTTGCTGTTTTGCAAGCAGATTTTTGTTCCATTTTTGTGATAAAAAGATAAAAGGCTCAATTCTTTTTAAGGAAAAGAGCAAAGAATGCAATAAAAATTTAAGTTAGTTGATGAGGAGGACATTGGAAATGATGTATCCTGATCCGATTACGAGGATTCCAATGACGACATAGATGAGAGTTTTTCTGATTTTTTTCGGCATTTCTGCATCATCGGGTTTGGTGAGCATTTGAAAGGTTTGGAAAATAATCAGTACCAACACGACGAAAGCAGTCAGGGTCATTACTCGATTGATGACTTGGTAGATGATGGGAATGTTTTGGGTTTCAAAGATTCCGGTTCCAATCTCTCCTAGGGTATTTGCGGTTTTATTGATTACGGTTTCTCTTTTCCCAAAGACCGCTTCTACCAGTTGTTTCGCTGCCAAAATGACTAAGATTCAGATTACCGTTCGTGAAATCATTCCTACCGCTTTTTTTCTGATACCTTCATCTTGTGAAGTCAAAAAGGTAAATACACGTCCTGCTAGGATAAAAAAGAGGACTCCCACTGCTAGATATGCTGTGAGTTTGAGGAAAGGGAGGAAAATCCCTTCGTAGAGTCTCGCTGCCATCGCTACGCCGTCGAGTCCTGCAGCACTTTCTGGGCCTCCTTCAATATCAATGACATCAAGTACTAACGTGTTTGCGACAAATCGGGCAGAAGACATTATAATAATTCCAATTACTCCATAGAGTACTAGTTGTCCTCCTTCTTTGAGAGCATCTTCTTTGCTCGAAGTCATCATTTTATATCCGCCGAATAAGGCTATTACCGTTCCCAGAGTGATAAAAATGGGCATCAAATATTGCAGTATTTGTCTCACTAAAGTAATGAGCCCGTCAGTTCCTTTTTCGGTTACGATATCGGTGTGGACGTGAGATTTGATACTTTGGATGCCTTTTTCTAACTCATCATCAAATCTTCCCTCTTGAGCGAGTGCTATGGGAGAGAAAAAGCTGAGACTTGTGATTGTGAGGAGCATTACTGCAAAAAAGGTTCTGATTTTTTTCATTTATTGAGCATACGGGATAAAAGATTTTTACAAAGGGTATAGGGTCGTAAGGTGATGTCTTTTATGGTTGGATACGGTCAGAGGGGTGGGAGTATTGCTGGGAGAGCGATTTCATTCAAGCAAGCAGTGATACAAAAGGCAGAAATAAGGCAGATGAGTATGGCGGTTCAGCTGGCGAGTCGTTGGAGAACTGTTGTTTGGGCGAAATAGTTGATGATAAAGAAGAACACGGTGAT
The DNA here is from genome assembly GCA_031288635.1 of Candidatus Peribacteria bacterium. Next base: position 5,341 of record JAITQZ010000011.1, read on the forward strand.
AGCGAACAGGATGAGGTTGAGTTTTCCTACGTTAAGGTAGGGGTAGACGAATGATGATTGTCCTTCTCCGTGGTTCTCTTTATGAAAAGGGGTGATGAAGGGACCAAAAAAGAGGATTCCAGCGAGGGCAGTGAGGATTTCGTTGTTGGTGATGGCGGTTTGTGAGGGGTATTGGTCCATAAGATGGTAAGCATTTCAAAAGATAAAGTCCACACACTTAAGTATACTGAAAAATACTTTTTATGCAAATTTTACCCTCGTATTTTTTTCTCTTGCAATCTAGGTCAAAAATCTTATGATATTGATGTACTACTTTTTTTTACTTCTTTTTCTTTTAGGTATGCCTTCTATTTTCGACCAAATCAAACACATTAACTCCTATGGGCAGGAGTTTCGACAAGCTCGTCAGCTTGCAAAGGTTCTCAATTATGCTGATTTTTGAAATTTTGAGAATGTGATTAGAAAAGCAAAAGTTACTTGTACATCTTCCTGACAGTCTGTGGCTGACCACTTCGGTGATATCACCGAGGAGGTAAAGGCTGGCTTATGAACTACTGGGACGTATCGTAGCTATGCGTTATCCCGCTATGCGTGCTATCTTATCGCGATGGAAGCTGACGGGAGTAAATCAGAAGTAGCATTAGCCAAGGCGTATTTCGCTATTCAGACGAGAAAACAAGAAATTACGGAGCAATTTTTGGAAGATAAAAAAAAGCTCTATCTGAGAGAACAAGTTTCAGAACATAATAAATCTTTGGCAAAGGTTGCGAAACAAGCAGGAGTATTTAATTATTGAAATTTTGTAGATTATGGGTATTTGGGACTGTATGGAATGAGAAACAAGGAAATATTGAAAAAGAAAACGCTGAATCCAAAGGACGCTTTAATGGACAATATCGGCAGTGAAGAACTTGCAGCAAACCTTTTTCGTGCGACACAAGCAGAAGCGAAAATCAAAAGGGAAAGTATTATTGGGCAGGACAAGGCGAGCAAAGCACATTACGAGGTGGGGAAAGACATTAGAGGGCTGATAAAGAAAATGTGAGGGACTATGCCGGAAGAATTGCCAGCGACTGAACATATTAAAGAGACAAAAAAGAGAATGAAACAGCAAGAAAGACTGGAGAAAGGGTAATTATTCTTCTCTTCCTCTATTATTTTGATTATTTTCGTTCATCCTTGCTTTTTCTTCAACGCTATATTGTATGTCGACTAGAGGTTGATGACTTTTAGCCTTTTGAAATAGTTTGAAAGCATTTTGCTCTAAAATAATATGAGATTTTAGATTTTTTCTAATATCTTGAAATGCAATATCTTCAAAATTTTTTAGTATTTCATAAATTCTTGGTTTTGAAAGTGCAGAAATTTTTTTTACATTATAATTTCTTAGCATTTTTCATAATTCACTATTCAGATATCTAGCAACTTCTTGGCTTTGTTTTTCGGATAGTTGAGGTATAGCTAAAATGTTGTACAAATCAGATTTTATTTTGGGGATGTTATCCTGTATCATTTTACAAAAGTTTTCTGTATCCTGAGAATATTCTTTAATTTTGTAGAGCACTTGGCTAGATAATGGAGTATTGTTGATGGTTTGTTCTGCTAATGTTAATTCTTTTATTTTTTCAGGGATAATTTCTTGTTCTGAAAGGTAATCTACTAATTCTTGTGGAAGGATGGGAAAGAGCACTTTTTCTTGGATGTCTACGAATTTACTAGGGAAATTTTCGTCTATTCGTTGTATATATTTTGTAATCTTTTTTTTCTGTTGAGCATATGCAAATTCTAATTTACTCGCAAAAAAATGATTTCATAGAGACAATTCTTCACCTCTTTCGTGAATTGCAAGAATGTCTCTAAATTCTTGTGGAATTTTATCTTCCACTAAAAATATTGTTCGTGTTGCTTTTGCTATTGCAACTTTATATCAAGAGAAGAGAGCTGTTCGGTTGTCATGCCGACAATGACAGAAAGCGTATCCATAGTCTTTTGCAATGTGTTTAACTAAAGAATAAGGAACTAAACCATATTGAAAGTTAAATCCATCTTTATCAAAAATTGCTCGCTTTTTATGTTCTTCAACATACTGTATTAGACCTTTCATAAAATTTTCTTGTTGAAGATATAATTGTGGTGCTATCCTTGCTTCTAGACATTGTCTTGCTTGTAAGGTTTGTTTTTGTGTTTGTTTTTGTGTTTGTTTTTGTGAGAGCTCGTGTGTGGGTGTCAAACGCATATACATTCACATTTGGGCTGTGGTTAGAAATATAAAACATACTATGACTTCTTCTTCACATCCGTAGTAATAAACTCTTTCTCCGTTGGTGAAGCCAGAATTTTCACTGCGATATGTTGGTTTCCTGCGAAAATCAAACCTTCCCCAATTCCTCCAGAAATCAGCCTTTGTTGTTCAGCTTCTGAAAGTCCTAGTAAGGTGTTGAGCGATTTAATTGATGTTGTAGACTGCTTTAGCAAAATCTGTAATGATGAGTTCGATACAATCGGTTTCCCATATTGGCTTCTGATAAAGTCTTCAATGTCCTGTGAAATGGTCGTGATTCCGAGTCCGTATTTTCTGGCTCTTTTGGTCAATCAGAAAAGAAAGTTGGCAGAAATCTCGTTTTGTAGCATAATTCGGGCTTCATCACAGACAAGGAGTCTTTGTTTTTTCACGGAGCGTACTTTTGTTCGAATATAGTTTAACACGTTAAACATTGCTGGTGTTTTCAGGGCGTCTTCCAAATCACGAATACTAAAGACGGTAATTCTATTATTGATGTCGATATTGGTATAGTTGTTAAAGAGTTTTCCAAAGGTTCCATTTACGTATTTGCTAAGTTTTAGTCAGATTTTTTCTCCTCCTTCCATTCCGTTCAAGACATTCATCAAGTCTTCCATAATGGGTGGCTGCTTTCCGCTGTAGTCATCGTCTTCAAAGCTGAACCCGCGGAGTGCGTAAGTGTTTTGTAGTGCTTTATCGAGCAATGCTTCTTCTTCGGCAGAAAGCTGACCAATCAGGATTTGTACGAGTCCGACCAAGTTCATAATCTGACTTCTCAAGAGGTCTCCCTTTCCATATTCGACGTCTTCGATTTTTGGTGGGATATCAAAGGGATTGATATACTGTTGTGAATTTGTTGCGATGTTTACATAGGTTCCTCCAACGGCCTCGCAAAGCTGTTTGTATTCGTTTTCTGGGTCGATGACGATAGCATCAATTCCATTCAAGAGATATCTCAGAATTTCCAATTTTACGGTAAAGGATTTTCCGGCTCCGGAGGTAGCGAGGATTACACTATTCATATTTGGCAATTTTGAGTTGAACCTATCGAAAATCACGAGTCCGCCGGTGTGTAAATTCAGTCCGTAGAAAATTCCCGTATTCTGTACTAAGTCGTTTGAAATAAACGGGAAACTGCCTGCGAGTGAAGTCGTGACAGAACTTCTTGTTATTCCTAGTTCATCCAAACATAGAGGCAACGAAGAAATTAGTCCTTCATCCATTCTATGGATAGCATTCTTGACCCTGATTCCAAATCCGCCGATTTTTTGTTCAAATTTTTTTCCGTTTTCTTTCAAGTTATCTTCTGTTTGGTCGTAGATACTAAAATAACTGGAAAATTCAAAGTATCTTTCTTCTCTGGTGCTGAGTTTTTCTCTAATCATTTCTACGTCTCTATATTGCTGTTCTACGTCTTTGTCGATGGTAATTCCTTTGCTCATTGCTTCAGAGAGTTCAGCTTTGAGTTGGGTTGCTTTTCTTTTCAGCATACTTTGGATGGCTGCGTCGTCTTCGGGGTAAATGTAAAATGCCATATCTCGTTTTGCGTGGATACTTAGGATGTCTCTGGTTCGTAGTGCGTCAATGTAGGTAGGATAGGATTGGGTATAGTAGCATTTCCCGAGGAGTCCAGAAATATTGATGTCGGTAATTTTTGCTTCTCGAAAGGAGGGGGCAATATGAGATTTGAAGTCTGAGATATTTTTGGCATATTCATCTTCGACTTCTTTGATGTATCTTCTCATTTCGGAGGTGAGCATTTTATCATTGTATTGGTCGTCTGGAGTATCCAAAATTTTACGGACTTGGTCGCGGAGGGTTAGATTTTTGTTTTCTTGGTCAGCTTTTTGTTGTTCGGCTTGGGCTTGTGCTTTTTTGCTGTCGTTTTCTTTGTTTTTCTGTTTGTTGGAGCCGAAGAGGGTATTGAGCATTTCGTCAAATCGAGATTTCTTAGTGGGGGTTTTAATTGGAATTTTGGAAGATTTCTCCAGAAGATTATCAGAAGATTGTGAGGAAGTAGGTTGGGATTGCTGTTCGATGGGAGTTTCTTTTTTAGGAGCTGTTCAGAAAAGGCTGTCTCGAAATCAGATTTTTTTTTCTGATGATTTTGTTGGAGTATAATTTACAAAACCTCCGTTGGCGATGACGGTGGTATAGTTGGTATCATAGACAATGTTGGTAATTTTTGTAGGCATAAGAAGGTGAAAAGTTAAACGTCTAAAGTTCAAAGAGTATTGTAGATATCCTTTTTCTTTGTAATCCCCTGCAGTTCTGCAGGGTCACGTAGACCTGCGTGATTTTTTCTTTTAGCTCCTTAAGTATATTCAGATTTTATTTTTTTGCAAAATTTAGGGGAGATTTTTGAAAGGTTCAGAAGTGATATTTTTGTTTTCTTTGAATTTTGTCTTGACTTTGGATATAGACGGGAAAACTATTTTGATGATAATCTCTGGTTTTGTAGACCAAAAGTGACAATGAGTTGGTGAAGAGACTCGAAATGGTGTGATATTGTAGCCCAATTATGTATTTTTGCGAGTAGATAAAAGTATTCAATACTCTACTTGTGAATAACCATCTTATAAGTATGTTTTATTCCATTTAATGTATCTTATTTTCCATCTTTTTTATATTAATAAGCATTAGATGAATTTTCTCTTGATTTTTGATTAAATTTATGTATACCATATGTATGGTTATTGATAATGAATTAATATTATCAATAAATCTTGCCATAGAAAGGAGGTGTTATTGTGTTTACATTAGAATTTGTAAGTTTGTGGGAAAAAAATAATTCTCCCACACTACTAGCTTCCTGTGATACATGTGATTGTGATTATTGCGACTCTTGTGATTGCGATAATACTCCATGTGACGGTGATTGGGGATAATCGAGTTATATTTTTTTGGGATTAATTCTCGTTCCCCCTTTATTTAGGATAGCTGATTTAACTAATTAGCTATCCTTTACTTTTATATCCTAATACCATAATATAATGAATTCAAAAAAAAATACAGATATCTTAATTAATTCGCAACAATTTGTAGAACATACAAAAATGAAGTATGCAAAGGATTTGTCTGCACCGTTAAATATAAGTGTAGAAATGACGTCCTTATGTAATGTAAAATGTATTCACTGTTATAATACCCGACAAATAGGAAGTATCCAACATAACAGTTTAAGTAAGGAAAAAATAAACCATATAATAGAACAATTAATGAAAAATAGAATCTTATCTGTTGGGATAACGTGATGAGAACCACTTATTAAAAAAGAAGAAGTTTTGTATCTAATTGAGAAATGTACAAATCATGGGATTAATACGAGATTGAATACAAATCTTATGTTGTTAACGGAAGAAATAGCTGATGACCTGAAAAAAAGTCAACTAAAGTCAATTTTAACTTCTTTAACTTCATATGATGAGAAAACTCACGATCAAATAACGGGTAGACAATGAAATTTTCAAAAAGTGATTAGATGAATCCAATTGGCACTAGAAAAAAATATAAAAGTAGGAGTTAATATGGTTTTAACACAAAAAAATAAAGATCACGTTTATAAGACTGGAAAATTTGCCCATGATTTATGAGTGAAAGGGTTTTTTGCGACAAAATGATCTCGACCAATACATATTCCTCATTTTGAAAAATATTCTGTTGATCAAGAAGATGTTATAAAAAGTTTAGAAGATTTGATTAGGATTAAAGAAGAGTTTTGAATGAATGTCGATGTTTTGGAATGTTACCCCCTTTGTTTATTGTGAGAAGATGAAAAGTTCTCAATTTTTACTAATCATAAATGTACTGCAGGAGTCTCTTCAGCAACTATATGACCAAACTGAGATGTTAGATCCTGTAATCATGCTAGTAAAGTATATGGAAATATTTTTAGTCAGGAACTTTCGGATATCTGGCGACAGATGAAAGAACGAAGAACAGGAGAATTACTCCCAGAAAAGTGTTGTTGTTGTGATTACCTCTCAAAATGTACAGGGGGGTGTAGAATGGAGGCTGAGTCTAAAGGGGATATTAAAGGTTTAGATCCTTTCGTAAAACTTGAGAATATTCATAAGATTCCAAATCTACTACAGAAGAAACAAATAAAAGATATAAATTTACTAGGGAAGAACATATCTATAAATAGGAATACCACATTTAGAGAAGAAAGAGACTTTTTTCTGATTGATGCTGGTAATGGTGCGATCGCCATAAGCCAGGATTCTTGAAGATTTATGAAAATCTTACTAGAAAGGAAAGCATTTGTTATAGAAGATATTGCAAAAGAGTTCTCGATAGATATAGATAAATTACATTCTTTTTTGGCTAATTTAGTTAGAAAAGGTTTTATAATCTGCTCATAGATAATGTTCATATCTGTTTTCACCCATTCAGAAAGTGATAAAAGACTGTTTTATAATTATCTTTTTGAAGAGAGATATTTACAGAGATGGGGATATGTAAAAAATACGATACTAGAGATGTATCCAGAATTATCTTTGCAGTTGAAGGATACTAAAACAAGGGAAGAATCGAAGGCAGTGATAGAAAAATATCTTACAAATAAGTATCATCAATATCAACAACCTTTATCCAAATTAATTGAGGATATCCAAATACCATTTACCAATAAAAAGCAGGATATAGAAAATGCCTTTTTTGCTACAATGAGTGCGGATATGACTAATTTTTCTCTGGAAATTATCTTAAGTTTGTTTCCTAAGTCCTTGTTTGGAGAAAAAAATGTGATGTTGTCTGTTGCGTCGGATATATTCCACGGGAAGAAAAGGCCATATGTTGGTATCGTATTGCACGAGATGGTTCATATTGTGCGAAATAATAAGATACGTGAAGTATATGGAGATAATTCACTTCCATTATCTTCAATAGCTAGTGATGATTTGAGGGAGATAGTAGCTCCTATTATTTTGAGAGATGAGCATTTCAGCACTATTTTGGATAGTAAGTTTTTCAGAGAACCAAATCAAAAGCAGAAAATGCTTACTCTGCATGTAAGATGAGATGATTATGCGATTACTGATTACTTTGATAAGATTTATCAGAGAGAAAAAGCACTATGAAAAAGTTTTTTAGAAATTCTACAATATTTTATTAGTATTTTTTCTTGAATAGAGACGGAGATTATCAATAAACATACTCTTTATAATTCTCTGGCTTTACAGACCAAAAGTGACAATGAGTTGGTGAAGAGACTCGAAATGGCGTGATATTGTAGTCCAATCTCGGTGAGTAACTAGAAGTTTTCCAATCTGGAAAGTTCTTTTTCCTCTGATTCCGGTTGTTTTATTTCTTGTCCTTAAACCAATGGAAACACCATTATTATCTTTTGACTATGCTCCTCATATGGAACATTTACAAATTCTTCTAAATTATGTCAATTTACACCCAAATATTCCTCTATCTATTTCTAATATACTTCCCATTAGAGTCCTCAAAAAAATAAAATCTGCTTTTATCTCATTGGATATTGATGTGTACAGTTTGCATTGAAAAAATATTACGTATCTAAAAAAATATAACCACTTAATTAAACAAATCAGGATAGTACTTTGGGGACCATTTAATATACAAAGATTAGAACAAGTATTGATAAAAGTTAACACTTCTTTTCAAGGAAGCAAAATATTTGTTTATGCTCCTACCAACTATGAAGTAAATGAACGAGATAATATAATGCAAATAGTTAAAAAATATGACTTTATTCCCAGCTTTTTACCACTTTTATGTTGAGAGAATAAACAATTTTTAGTAGCAAAATTACAACCCTATAAAACAGTGCTTATTAATAATCAATTTTTTATAGATGATCCTACAATAGAAAGCAAAATCATAGAAAAAAATGTTGTATGTCCTATACAACTTGGAAGTATACATATTAACAGTGATGGAAGTCTATCTGCTTGTAAATTTGATACACAAACGTATGGGCACATTGGTGACTGAACCATTCTTTGACAATGGAAAAACGAGCATATTTGAGAAGTAAATACTTGTGCTATACAGACACAATACACAACGTCATACGAAACGCTATCATCAGTATATGACACTCTACTACCTGTTGATTCCCCATTGTATCAAGAATATTATAACTATCTGGTACATAATGGATCACCTTCAATGTCTATTTTGGACGTTGGATGTGGAACTGGAACTTTATTGAAAAAACTATCTACTTATTTTACTAATCTTTATTGAATTGATTCATCTCCTGATATGGTAAAAATTGCTCAAGCAAAACTAGGGAAAGAAAAAATATCTTTATGACATTTATCTTCATTTCATTTCAAGAAACAATTTGATATTATTATATGTTCGTTTGATACCGTCAACTATCTCACTAATGAAAATGAGATAGAACTTTTCTTTCAAAATTGTCTCTTACATTTAAAAAAATGAGGAAAGTTAATTTTCGATGTAAATTATGCAGGGAAATATAAACATCACTACAATATAAAAGAAAAATACCCGATGATAGACAATACTACCGTTGAAACCACTAGTTCATTTAGTTATGGATATTGGAAATATATTTTTAAGATAGAAAAAGAAAATCAGACTTTTCTAGACTTTCATTTTGAAAAATTTTACTCTACTTCATTTATTAGACAACTAGTAAGGAAGATAGGATTTACCTCTTGTATAAAAACATATTGAACGTTAAACCAAAGTTCTAAACTGCAAAAAAGATATTTTTTCATCGTAACAAAATAAAAAATATATTCTGACTCAAATCTCCCCATTCTCACTTCCCCTTGACTTTTGTAATCTATATAAATATACTACGAAAATAATATGAATATAGTAATAAAAATAAAAAAAAACAGAAATAAAAAACAGAAATAAATAAAAATTAAAACAAGCCGTTAAGAGCGGTACAATAAAAATGAAAACGAAAATGAAAACGAAAAAAATTATGGTCGCCTTCGTGGCGATGGTGTGCCTCGCTCATACGAGCTGGGGACAGAATCAGAACCCTCCAATAATAGCGGATGGGGATTATATAGTAGTTTCTGGAACGGCGGTAGAAAGAGTGTCTGTAAAAATTGTGGCAGAAATGGCGAATCCTGCAAATGTTCGTATAGGATTTGTGGGATTTAGTAGTAATTATTGGGCTCCCCCAATAGGACATCCAGAGCAAGGGAGTACGTCTAGTCTGATATCTACTTTGTTAGTGGGCAAATATGGTAATGGAGGAGTCTCAAATGGACAAGGTGGGTTTGCTTTTATCAACTACATCTCCTGGCCAGAAATCTGGAAAAATGGGACTAAAATGGGAAAAATAACCCACGGAGGCACGCAGTTTAGCCACGAAAGTGGCATTACTCCAGCAATGTTCCCCGTGGAACAATCAGGAGGATATGTGAAGTTGAAACCCAATGCGGGGGACCAATTGGAACTAAGAACAAGTGTATATTTTACAAACAATGGGAACAATCAAGGCGTTAATAGATTTTGGAGTGGTATTGTCTCTTCTGGTTGGGCTCCTGGTCCTTTCGGGAGTAATAAAACTAACTATACTTTGCCAATACAGAATGGAGAATATACCTATGCAAGTAGAGCATATTCTACGGATATAGAATATAATCCTTTCTATGTAGAATATGCTTCTAGTTCAATCCCTGTTTCTGGAGTCTCTCTGGATAAAAAAACTCTCACAGCTACGCTTGGGGATGCTCCGATTACTTTAACTGCTACAGTGCAGCCAGGAAATGCTACCAATCAAACCATTTTCTGGACGAGTAGAAACAGCAATGTTGCTACGGTCTCGAATGGCGTGGTCAGTTTTGTAGGCATAGGGAATGCCATCATTGAGGTAGAAACTCAGGATGGGAACTTCACGGATGAATGTAGTATCAACGTGCAGGCTCCGCAGCCAACTCAGTACACCATCGCCATTATGGCAAGTCCAACCAATGGCGGAACGGTTAGTGGCGGCGGGACATTCGATGCAGGGACTACGCAAAGCGTAGTAGCAACCCCTGCAAATGGCTGGGAGTTTGTAAATTGGACGGAAAATAGAAGTCCGATTTCTACCAGTGCTTCTTACTCGTTCACCTTGACAGGAAATAGAAGCTTGGTAGCACAGTTCAAAGAAATCCCTCCTGCGAAATATCAGGTGAGTTTCTCAGGGAATGTCCCAAATGCAGCGATTACTTTAGGTAATCGCACACAGGCAGCGGGGCAGTACCTCTTTGAAGATGTAGCTCCAGGGCAATATACGTATACGATTGCCTGTGAAGGGTATCAGACTCTTTCTGGAACGGTCGAAGTAGTGAATGAACAAGTAATTATTTCTTTCACTCTGGTAGAAATACCGCCGGAAGTGAAATCAAAGGTTCCCATCTTTGAGGGATTACTTAGAGAGTATCCAGTAGAAAGTGATCCAGTAGCATTGAAAATTGTTGGTGAAGGAATGGAGGGACTCACCTTTACCTATACCGTTTATACGGTAAATAGTAAAGGGGAGTTGGTAAATCCAACTTCTACGACAACATTTAATCCATCGGTAGCAGGTGAATTCCTTATCGAAGCAAATGCCGATAATGGGTCGCTGAAAGTATGGACAATAACAAAAGTAAATTAATACAAAATAAGGAAAAGAAAAATGAAAACGATCAAAATTGTTGTAAGTCTGGCAGGCTTACTGGTCTTATTAGCAGGATGTCATAAAGAGGAACTTGAGCCGCAATCCCCAAATCTTTCTCAGACTTCTTTAACGATACTGGAAGGAGAAACCAGTTCAGAAATTGTTATTTCTGGCGGAGTGGCTCCCTATAGTCTCCAATCACTTGGAGACAATGTGAAAGTAAACAGTGTATCTAATACAAAGTTTACGATTACTGGCTTATCAGCTGGTAATACAACGGTTGCCATCCGGGGAACGGATGGCGGAGAATCTCAATTGAAAGTGTCTGTTTCTGCAGACCCAAATAAAGCGTTCAAAGCAAACGCTACGATTCGGGTCGAAGTAAACGGGATAACCTATACGGAAGTCGATGGTATCTTTGTGGTAGATAAAGGGGGAAAACTCTTGGAGTCTTCCCAAGTGAAAATCGGCTTTAGTACGAGGGATGGAAGTACGTTTTGGTACATAGGATGGGATGAAGATTATCAAAATCCCAAACTATATACTCCAAATACTCCAACAAAAAGTATAGACCTGTCTAGCTTGCAAGAGGTGCAAGCAAAAGACGGGAAAAAATGGATAATAGGAAGAAATAACTCCTGGGAATTTAGAATCTGTACTAGATTCTAATTAGGGAGGTATAAAAAAAGAAAAATTCGTGGTGTTTCATTCCACGAATTTTTTTTGTTGCCGTAAACTATCATTCAGAGCGGATTTTTTGGTTGACAAACCCCTCCCCGCAGTACTGCGGGGTACTCCCCTTAACAGGGAAGACCGCAACAAATGGGTGTAACGTGATAAAATACAAGTAGCGGTTCCCCCTGACAAGGGGGAGGGAGCCCCGCAAGGGGCGGAAGGGGGTTTGCCAGCACCACACCCAAAAAACGGAAGAGGAGCAAAAAATCATTTTAGTTGGTCGGAAGATATACTATTCACGGAGTACAGTTGATATACTCAAATCCTTTTGGGTATCGCGTTCCATCTTGTTGACAAGTAATTTTCTGTTTGTTCGCAGCACTCTCACAGCTATTTGAAGCATAC
>JAITQZ010000056.1 GCA_031288635.1 Candidatus Peribacteria bacterium
TGCATATACTTCTGTCTCCTGTTCGTCTACCAGAATAATTTTATACGTATACTCTCCGGTTTCTTTGAATGTTACCTCTAACGTTGCTGGTTGGCTTTCTCCATTTATTGGGAAAATACCAAATGTTCCTGTCATTCCTCCATTAAAGTCAATGTTTGGATCTGTTGTAAGTTTTGTGGTATCTCCAGATGTTACTACAACCAATGCTTTCACCATCTTTCCTGATAACGTCTCATTTCCTACGAGGGACGCATTTATCGTTATTTCTTCTCATACTATTCCTGTTCCACTTGGTACGGTTATAGTTGCTGTTGGATATGTTATCGTAAAGTCGATAGTTGATTCTCGTCCAGCTTTATCTTTCACGACTATGGTATGACTTCCTGCTCCGGTAATTGTATATATAGTGTCATCCGCAATATCCTTAGATACTCCGTCTACTTCCACAGAAGCAAGATTTTTCTCTACAATCGTAAAGTCAGTTCCTGCATATGCTCCATCTTTAGTAAGTCCATAAGTAACATCTGCAGAAAGAACATCTCCACTAGCGATATTCAGAAATGTTGGTGCAGTATTGTCAATTGTAAACTTATATTCTGTAGAATTTCCTGCTTTATCATAAATAGCAATAGTATTTTCTCCTTCAATTAAATGATTCTGGATGATATTTTCTCGATTGAGGTCATTCCGTGTTCAACCTCTAGCATAGACATTTCAGTTTAGAATCACTCCAGATAAAGCAAGATTATCATATAATTTGAAACTTATTTGACTAAAAATTTTGCCTGTCATGTCTCATTTATAAGCTTTAGTTTGTTCTATGATATCTCGTCTGATTTGTGGTGCAGTATTATCTACTGTAAATGGAATATTTTGCTGTACGCGATTCGAAGAAGCATCTACTAAAGCAATACTTATAGTATACTTACCGTCAGGAACATCCAACTTTGTATAATTATATTCTAATACTACAGAAGTTCCTGATATTACTTTTTGATAATTTCCTCCCAGAGCTACCTTTCCACTACCATTTTTAATATTTGCAACAAATCAACTCAGAGCGATATTATCTGTCCCCGTTATAGAAACTTTAACATCTTTTGTCTGCAAATATGCTCCAGAAAGAGGAGCAAAAACGGTCATTTCTGGATGCTCTGTATCTACCGTTACTGTCCACTGTGCATAGTCAGAATAGATTGGCTCACAATCATCTTTTGCAATTGTGTATACTCTATAGGCTCCTGTTGTTGTAGCAGAGAGAGAAGAAACGGTAATGGTATCTCCGTTCACATTAGCACCTGTATAGAAGTATCCTGTTGGCAAGCTAGCAAGTGTAAAGGTATAGCTACTGCCTTTTATTACTCCTGTTGCTGTTAGCGTTGTTGGCGTTATAGGTTGTGCTACTTTCACTACGGTATAAGATGTTGCTGGATTTACTACCGCTTGAGCAAGTTCGTGATTTGAAGTAAGGAAAGCAAGGATTGCGGTTGCTACTTTTTCGTTAGTTCCTGCGAGACGTTGCCAGTTTCCGATTGTTCCGTTTGCTTTTTCGATTTCTTGTTGAAGGTCTGCAATCAGCTTTGTTAATGCTTCTAGTCCGTCTTTCACGGTTTGTTGTCCTTGAGGAACTACGATACCAAATTGAGATTGAAGTGTCTCGATGAGTGTTTTTACGTGCGTTTCAATTCGTGTTCTTTGCTCTGCAGTTAGATGTTGGTATCGAGCGTTATTTGCTGCGGTTTCCAAGAAGGCAAGAACAGGAGCAAATTTAGCAAATTTAGCTGCTATTTCAGGACTATATAAAGATTCAGCTTGTTCGAGAGCTTTTTTAGCATCACTAATTCCGTTTTTAATAGCGTCTTGCAATGTCGTCCAATCACTATTTAAGTCCAATCCTGCAAGGAAATCATACACAGGGGTAGTATGTAAGAGACTATCAATTCCAATTGCTCTTATTTCTAACGTATATCCTGTTGCATCGGTTGTAGTTGCTGGGAAGTTAACTAAATTAGTTCAAGGAAGCAAATACAGCTCTTGTTCTCCCTTTGCGTTTGTCCACGTTGCAAGGTATCCTCGTGCTTCGTTTGCTTGGTTATATGTTTGTGCGTTAAAGGCGAAGATATCACCTGTAGTGATGAAGAGATTGGTATCTGTACAAGTGACACAACTTGTTCCTACGAATGCAGGAGCAGGAAGTTTATTCTCGTTCAAGTACGTAAGAAGTTCTTCATAAGCCTTAGCAAGCTGCTTCTCGGCAAAGTCAATTCCTGCTGCAATCGCTTTTTCAGCTTTTTCTTTGATTTCCTCTAAGTAAGGAACTATATTTGCTTTCACATAGCTTTCTGCTAGGGATTTTGCTTGTTCTACCGCTTTTTCTAGTTCAGCAGTAAGCAAAGAAAGCCGTCAGCTTACTTCAGCTTTTATAACTTCTGGGAGATTCTCAACAAATGCTTTAACCTTTTCTTGTACGGTGTCGCTAAGATTTTCAAGAGTATTTACAATGTCTGTAATGGTATCAGGGATACTTTCTACAATATCAATTACTTCTTCCACAATTGCTATCACACTTTCAATCCGTGATTGCACATCTGAACAGGTAGCAGTTGAAGGGAGCTTATCAATGAGTGTTTGCACTTGATACAATTTGTCCAAGATTTCAGCAACAGCTACTTTTGCATTTGGTACACTCGCCAATTGTGTTGCGTGAATAGTTTGCAAACTTCCACTGATGATTTCGTATTGGTCAATCAACCCTTGCACGTAATCATTGAGTGCGGTTTTATTAGTATCACACGCTCCAGCAGTGAAAGAAAGTTGAGGGAGATTCTGAATTTCTGTCGTCAAATCCGTTAACGCTTGATAGATGGTTTTTGCCTCTGGAACGATAACGTTTACATCAGCTACTACTTGATTTACCGTTTTCACGACTGCTTCACATTTTGCTACTGCATCTTTGGTGGCAGTATCTACTTGTCCTACGAGAGCTTTTACTTCATTTTCTACTGCGGTAATAGCTTGCGTAATTGCTTGTAAATCAATACCTACAAGTTCATCACTAATAGTAGTCAGACTTGTTTTTATCTCATTTATTTTTCCTTGTAAAGTCGCTAATTTCTGAGCTAATAGTGCTTTAGCATCATCAATCACCTGACAACTGTCTACGCTAAGCGATACGTTTTCCAGATTTTTAATACCTGTTTTTATCTCTTCTAACGTGGTATAGATGTCTCTGGCATTCCTGTATAGAACATCTACATAGTGTTTTACTCCTGCATAGAGGGCATCTAATTGGGTGTCGGTATTGGCTACTTTTTCAATAGCATCCAGAAGTACAACAAATTGGTCATCAATTGCTTCTAATGCACTAGGATTATTCACATCAAGCTTGGAAAGCTGGTCAACTAATTTCTCAGCCGCTTGGAGCATTGGTACTACGTGAGATGTCATCCCAGAAACAAATCGATTGAGACTGGTAAGCACTTGATTAAAGATTTCATTGGTTGCAAAGAAACTGGTTGCTTGACTCAAAGGAGCTATCATATCAGACGAAACAAAGGACGATAACAGAGGATTCTTCAGAATTTTTTCTAATCCTATGACCGCTTTTTGCGTCGTATTGATAAGGTTCAAAAGGCTGTCTCCTAGCTGTGCAATAAGAGTTGCATATTCAGAAGGCATTTTATTGGCAGTTGCCAGACTTTGTGCGATAGTTATCACATTTCCCAATAGGTTAGAAGTAGCTTGTACTGCTTGTTTCGTCTCAGTAGTTCCTTCAATACCCAGACAATCAATCGCATCTAAAAGGCTGACTACTTTTTGCAAGTCGCTTTGCACTGCTGCGATATCCATATCTGCTAGGATAGTTCCCAGTGCTTCACCCAGAGAAGAAAGCTGACTGATGAGTGCTTGAGGATTTTCAGTATCTATGGTAGGGATAGTATCGATAAGGGTTTGTCCAAGGTCAACGATGTCTTGGAAACTACCTTGATAAGAAGAAATCGTCTCTAAGTTGGCAAAAGAAGCTAATGCTGAAGTAATATTTCAAATATCAGTCAGAGAACAGCTGCCTGCTGGTGGGGTGGGTTGTTGTCCTACTCCTTGATTGATAGTACAACTTAAAAGCAATTCTTCCCCTACAATTTCATCCAAGATTTGTTGTTCTACTTCCGCTACAATATTTACGATAATATCTTTAACAGCTTGTAAAGCAGATGGAAAGGTTGCATTTTGTACTTGTTTAGAAAGTACCGTCAGTTCTGTTTTTCCATTAGCATTTAAGGGAGTAGAAATATCAGTTGCTTCGATTTTTAAGAGGTCATCAAGTTGTTGTTGAGTTATTGCTCCGAACGTAATGGCAAGTGAAATAACATTTTTAATAACAGTATTTTCCTTAATCTGCTTGTCAATCTCGCTATTTATTTTAGTAGCAAAAGTGGTAGCATCTCCTTCGTAAACGTATAATTGATATTCTATACTGGTATCAATGTTATCTAAGGTTTCACCACTTTTTACAAAATAAGTTTGTGCAGGAGTAACGCCATATTTTACAATATAGGTGTTTGATAAATCTCCATTAGTGGTAATACCGCTATCTTTAATTTCACAAGCATATCAACCTTTTTTTTCTCCTCATTCATCCCAAGTATACACGTGGTTAGTGCTATCAAATGTATAAGTAGTATTATTGAAATCAAACTTCACTTCAATTTCATTGGTACCTGTATTGGCATAAATGAAAGTTTTTGGTTCATCTGCATAGGCTACTCCACCACCGAAGAAAGCAGCTACAACATTTGTGAATGAAAAGGCATCGTAGATAGCGATTTCTTGTTCAGCTATTATCTTTGTCCATCCAGTTTCGAGTGTAAGCGGTTGATTAGAAATGAGTGTATATTCATATATATATCCTGTTCCTTGTTTTTTCGTTTCAACCGTCAATGAAACTTGCAATCCGTTAGTATTCAAGGTATATGTTGCTGTTGTTGGCTCTTCTGGAATTGTTGGTTCGGTTGGAGTTTCTGGTTCGGTTGGGGTTTCAACGGTACATTGTGCGATGATGTCTTGTACATATGAGGCACTAAGTCCACTAACTTTTTCTAAATCATTGAAAGAGTTTAAAGGTCTTATTCATATAATCTTATCTGCTACTGAAGGTCCAACGTGTGGCAACAGGTCTAACTGTTCCACAGAAGCTTTATTAAGGTCAAATCCTAATTCTTCACACATTAGAACAGGATATTCTGGTTCTTCTGGAGTTGTTGGTTCTTCTGGCTTCTGATTAAGTTCTGCTTCAATTTCAGCTACTTTTTTCTTAGCATCTTCAAGAACTTTTTCTGCATCATCAACTGCTTTTTGTTTTGTTGCTACATCTGCTTGTCAAGCTTCTACTTCTTGAGTAAGTGTTGCAACGCTTTGAATAGCAGATTTTTCATCACTATTGAGCTTGTCAAGTTGTGTCTGCAGTCCAGAAACAAACGCATCAGAACAAACAGCATTTGATACTGTATCACTAACTTGTGCTACTTGTGCCTCTCTAAGAGCTACGCACTCTTGACTACTATAATCATCATTACTTACTTCATTTTCCTGTGTACTATCTGCTGTTCCTTTTTTCAAGGTACATTGTCCCCCTATGGTAGAATTTTCCATACAAGTATCAATTCCAAGCCACTTTACATAGGTCCCCTCAATAGCAGCTTTAGCTGGAATATTACATTTATTATCAGTCCAATTTCCACCCATAGAACTTGTACAAGCTGTTGATAAAACATCTGGAACATATTTTATTATATCCCCTATGTACTTCTTACAGTCTGAACTATTCTTGATAGTAATAGTAATTCATATTTTAAGTGGAAAAGGATAACTTATCTCATCACACATATTCTCTGCAGAAAAACTCTGTGCTGCTGTTGCAGGGCTTACTTCACAAGAAGTCCCCATATCAGCACCAGGAATACATATACCATTTACTGTAGTTCCATATTCTGGTAAAAGTCCTTTAATCACTTCTTCAATCACTTTTGTTGCATTCCAACAGTCTTTGCCTTCGGCATTTGTTTGTGCTGTAGCAAGTGCTTGTGCAATCCTTTCGGACTCTTGCTTGTAGGCTTCTTTATTAGCTGTACAAGCGTCGAGTTGATTTTCTACCTTAGTAATTTCTTCAGTCAATGCTGCTCCACCTTGTGCAATAGCGAGTTCTCCTTGTTTTTCAAGAAGAGCTGTGTTTGCCTCATCAAATGCAGTTTTAGCTTTGTCTAAAGCATCTTGTGCGGCTTTTTGTTCCGCTTGTGCTGCTACAAGCTGAGCGTTCAAGTCTCCACTTGATGGCTCCGTAGCCTGTGCATACAGGAAATTTGGCAAAACAGCTTGTACGAGTAGTACAAAGGTTGCCAAAAAGGTTGAGAATTTTTTCATACCTAGTTGTAGTAAGAAAATAAAAAAGTATGATATATGTGTATCCCCCTTGTCAATATCCTTCAGCCTTTTTTAAAATTTTTAGCTGGTAGGTGGTTGACAATTTTTTAGGACTACATCCTATATATATATCAGGAGTTGAAAATCAAGAGGAAATTAAGAAAAATGTATCAATCTTTTCAGGTGTTGGGTTTCCCGCGGTAGGAAGCGGGAAAATTGTTTAAGTATACTAGAAGATTAGGGAAACTTTTTTTTCATATAAAAAATTTTTAGAGGCAATTCTCTTGCATTTTGAAATTTTTTAAGTATACTTGGTTTTGAGGAAAGCCTTGGAGAAAGAGCGAACCGAACCTCATCGTGTTCGTATGGCACTCAGAGGGAATTCTACAATCATTGTAGAAAGACAACTCACCGCCTGCCAAGGCTTTTTTTTATTATTTTAATTTTATTAATTCCCCTTTTGCCAGTACTTTTTCTAAAACATTTTTCTCTGCTACTTCCAAGTGAGTGAGAATAAAAAATCCATTTTGTCTCTCTGCTCCGATAATCCATACTTTATCCGCATTTGGTACTTGTTTCACTAGATTGATTTTGTCAGGATAAACGATTCCATCAATAGTTATATTTTTAATAAAGTAATCAGGAGCATTTGCAGTCTCCAAAAGATTATCAGGCATAAAATCACCGTGTCTCTTAAAAATATGTTCAAAGATTTCTCTATCTAAAATAAGGGGTCTCTCTTGTCCATCATTAGCAAATTTTCAAGAGAGCTTTGCAATGGTTTCTTTGAGACTCTGCTCAAAAATAATGTTATCTAAAGCTTTTTTGTATTGTTCACTCGTTTTACTTAATGGAAGTTGAATTTCATTGGTAAATTGTTCTTTGAATTCTTTTCTATTTTTCATTCTATGAGATATTTTCGTTCCATCTTTTTTCTCGATATATTGTATTCCGTTTTCATCAATTTTTGCAAATCAGATTAGTTTTGAATTCATTTTTTTCAATATTGTATGTAAATCTAGCACCTAATTTATTTTTTTTGACATAGTTTTCAAGAGAAAATTAAGAAATATATTAAAATATTTTCAGGTGTGGTTTTGTATTATCATAATGGTATGTAAGAAATCCTTACCTACCACTTTTCCTCTAACTCTCCCTCCTTAAAGATATTTCTAAAAGGCTCTTTTTTATTATTTTATCGTTTGCTGTCCGGGCGGTTTACTGAACCGTCCCTACGGGTAGATGTCTGTGCTCATTCCCCCAAAGGGGACGTCGTTTATCTTAGGATAAAAATGGTAATCTTTTTTGATTGCATTAGCTATGTGAGGCTATCTCTTTTTAAAGTCAAAGAATTTTGTGGATTTTTCTGGTGAATTCCATTGTTTCACAATTCTTTTACTTGAAATTCTCTGCCAAATAACTCTAATGATATCCGCCTTTTATTTTTTACTCTTTTATCAATGAAACAGCTTATCACTGCAGCACAAAATCGACTCGACGGTACGAGACTCAAAACCATCGGGCTTATCCTTATGGTCTGAGACCACATTCATCAAATGTTTGTAGGAGCTTCTCCAGATTTTATTCGACTGAATATGCTTGGGAGACTTGTTGCTCCAATATTCCTCTTTATGGTCGCAGAAGGAATGCACTTTACTCGCAACAGGAAATCCTATCTCTTATTGTTGTTGGCGGGGTCTATCGTAATGACGCTAGGAGACTATTTTCTGCAGGTACGGTTTCCTGTAGAAGACGTTATGCTGATGAATAACATCTTTGCAACCTTTCTCGTAACAGGGCTCTACATTGTCTTTTACGACCTTCTCGTAGAAGGAATCAAAGTAAAATCAGCAACAAAAATTCTGGCTGCCATTGGACGAATGCTTTTGCCAATCGCTATCAGTTTTCTCACCCTCCAAATGATACCGTTCCCTTATCCAGCATTATACTTAATATCTATGGTCTTACCAAATCTGATTTTTATTGAGTGAGGATTTACGCTTGTCATATTGGGAGTACTCTTTTATGCGTTGAGACAATGGAGATGGGCTCAAGTAGGAGCATTAGCAGCATTCAGCCTTATAAACTTCCTTATGCAAAGTCCAGAAAGCTGACCAAGTATCCAACGAATGATGGTGTTTGCAGCTCTCCCTATTTTATTGTATAATGGGAAAAAGGGGAAAGGTCGAAAATGGCTGTTTTATATCTTTTATCCTGCACATATCTTCTTACTCTATTTACTAGCGTATTTTTTGAGGTAAGGGGGCTTCAAGCTTCAAGGCTTTTTAGGTTCAACCACTATCAACATTATAGGAGCTGCATTATGCCAAGCTCCTATTTTTCTTCAATAATCAAACTCTCCCCTGTCATTTCAACAGGCTTTTCGATTCCAAAGAGTGCCAACACAGTAGGAGCGAAATCATACAAGGCTCCTGTGGGTTTGATAGTGCTTTGTACTTCTCCTTTTTTCACGTATCGGAATGGAACGGGATTGGTCGTATGAGAGGTTTTTGGAGCGGCAGGAGTCCCCATTTCTTCACAGTTTCCGTGGTCAGCCGTGATGAGCAAGTCTACATCGTAGTCCGTACTCAGCTTTAGAAGCTGTTGGACAATATCATCAAGCTTTACAATCATTTTCAAACACGCATCCATTTTTCCCGTATGTCCTACCATATCACCATTGGCGAAATTGATAATAAAGAAATCAAAATACTGCACCTCTCTGACGAACGCATCCATAATTTCTTGGGCGGACATTTCTGGGTCTAAATCGAACGTTGCTACCTTGTGAGAAGGAATAAGCAGATTTTTCTGTCCATCATAGACAATCTCTTTTTCTGCATTAAAGAATTTGGTTACGTGAGCAAATTTTTCTGTCTCTGCGAGATGGAACTGTCTCAAATCGTGATTGGCTAAAAGTTCAGAAAGGGTATGTGTCACGTTCCTCTCGGTCAAAAAGTAGGCTCCATCGTATTGGGTATAATATTTGGTCATTGTAGCCAAAAAGAGATTTTCAAGCGGTTTGGTGATAATCCCTTTTCCCCGATGTTCAATCAGCTTTGCTCTTTCTGGGGATTGAGACACGACAAGTGCTTGCGTAAACTGTCTACCTCTATCGGTTCTATAATTAAAATAGAAAACGCTGTCTCCGCTTTCAAGAGGTGCTCCGTCAACGAAGCTCACGGGAGGAAGGAATTCGTCGGTGATTCCCGCTTCATATTGTTTTGCGAGGTATGTACTAGGAGTGTCGCTAGTTTGAGACTGTTGAAAGACGATTTCATCGTAGGCTTTCTGTATTCTTTCTCGGTTGTTGTCTCTGTCCATTCAAAAATATCTTCCGCCCAGAGAAGCGATTTTTATGTGCGGGAAGGTTTGAAGAAATTGTTCAAAGTGCTGCATTAATCCCAAAGCTGACTGAGGCGGTAAATCCCTTCCGTCCGTAAACAGTTGAAGAAAGGTTGGAATGTCATCGGGGATGATTTTTATCAATTCTTCTAAGTGGTGTAAGGTAGAGTGAATGCCTCCGGGACCAAAGAGCCCTATCAGATGGAGATGAGAATGGTGGTCTCTCACGTGCTGGATTCCTTGCTGAAATGCAGCAAGTTCTGAAAATTTTCCTTCTGCGAAGAGGTCATCAATCGCCACGAGCGGCTGCTTTAAGATTCTTCCTGTTCCGAGGGTCATATGTCCAACTTCACTATTTCCCATTTGTCCTGCAGGTAAACCAACTGACCTGCCTGAAGCTTGGATTTGAGCGTATGGCTGAGCAAAGAGAGCATCTAATGTAGGTGTCGGGCTGGCAAGAGTAATGGCATTTTCAGCAGGAGTTTTTTCATTAAGTCCAAATCCATCGAGCACAATCAAAGCAACTTTTTTCATTGGGAGAGAAAGTAAGATAAAAAGATATGTTTAGTATACGAGAATTGAGGACATTTTCAAGCGAGAAAATATTGAAAGTGATTGATTGCAAATCATACAACGGGGATTATAAATCATACAACGGGGAATTGCAAAATATACAACGATTATACAACATACAACACATTGTAGGGACGCCCCATTGGGCGTCCCTACACCTTTACGTATGGATGATGCGTCCAAATGTATCATATAACCATTGTTGGCAACCGTTTGATGGAGCGGACGCCCTATTGGGGCGTCCCTACAGGTATTTGACGTTGTATTTGGCGTTATATTTGACGTCGCATTTGACGTTATATCTGACGTTTGTGGATGGGTTACTGAACCGTCCCTACTTTATTTCTCCTGTAATTTCTTCATCAGTCCTTCAGCGTCAAATTCTGCTTGCTCTGCAGAAAATTCATCAAAAATGGTCGTCAGCTTTTCATAGGTCGGAGTCAAAAAGTGCATCTCCACCTCACGAAGTCCAGAATTTTGCAAGGTCTGTGAAAAAGCATTTTTTAGTGCTTCACTAGGGAGATGGTCTATCAAGAAATACAGCTTTTTTGTCTGATGAAGAGATGATTTGATTTCTGCAGTCAAGTCAATCGTCAGCTTACTGAGGATAAACATATCCATAGGGGTCGCTTGTTCCTTGAGCAGTTCTCCCAATTGTAAAGCAGTAGCAAAATTTGCCCCTGTCGCAATTACGGTTCCCGCATCTCCTGAGAAGCCGTAGCCTTTCAAAGAGAGTACCTCCAACGATTGGAGCATTTCAGCACTAATAACCCCTATTTCCTCGGTCGAAAAAATACTTTCAGGAAAATGCTGATGGGGAATTCTGAGGTATTTTGCAAAAGGCTGTTCTAGAATGGTGAAAAAGTTCACTGCATCAATCGGTTCATATTTCGCGATATCATTTGGGAAAGCAGTCAAATCCTCTCTTTCAGGAGTCAGTTTTCTCCCAAAGCTCCCCATTCCCACATAGAGATTGATAATCGTTAAATGGGAAAACTGTTTTACTAGAGGAATGATACTGGACACGGGAAGTTGTCCCAAGATTATCAAAGGATATTTCGTTTTATGTAAGGCTTCTGACCAATATGAAAGGAGTGGCTGTTCTCCAGGTTTATTTGCTACGGTATATAAAGGAACGGGACTTTCTGGATACGAAAAATCACTCAATACCGCATCATACGGTAGATGTTTTTTCTCCAATTCTGCTAGAAACAGTGGAGACGTAGTATAACTGGTAAGATGAAAGGATTGCATGCTATTAACTAATATTTTTCATATTTTGCCATTACCAAGTCTGTATCGACTTTGTTAATCAAATCTTGTACTACACCGACAATAATGATAATTCCAGACCCTGCCACGATGATTGGCATTCCTCCTACGGACTGAGCAATATTTGTAATGAACGGAATTCGATTGAGAATATAGGTATAAATAGCGATAATTGCTAATCCCAATCCTCCTCGCAAACACAAGTGCATTAAGATACTATTGATGTATTGTGCAGTAGCTTTTCCCGGTCTAATACCTGGTACATATCCTCCTCTTTTTTGAATATTATCGGAAATTCTATCTGGAGAAAAGGTAATCAAAGTATACAGGAATGTAAACGCTACGATAAAGACGATATAAAAGAGAATTGCAATTCGTCCTGGATTTTGAGAATAGATATTGAGATGGAGCCCAACTCGTTCTGCAATTGCCATCAGCTTTTGATTTGCTGGTTGGAACTGAGTAATCAGCTGAGAACAAAGATAAGGAAAGGAAACAAACGCCATTGCGAAGATAATTGGCACCATTCCTACGGGATTGAGCGGGATAGGTAAGATGGAAGATTGCTGCACTTTTCCAGATTTTGCGTAGATAACTGGGATTTCTTTGGTAGATTTGAGAATAAAGATAGAAAGCAGAATGAGCACCAAAACGATTGCTACCATAAAGACGAGCACAGCTACTCGATTAGACCCTGTCGTTAAACTGGTATATGCAGACTGCACAATTCCGGACACAATAGAAGCAAAAATCAGCATAGAAATTCCGTTAGAAATTCCTTTTTCGGTTATGAGTTCTCCCATTCGCATTAAGAGCATTGAACCTACGGAGAGTAAGAAAGCGGTCATTACAACAATTCCCATATTTCCTGTGTCAATTGCAGTACCTCCGAGCATAGAATTCATAATAAACACCATTCCTAATCCTTGCAGAAATGCCATTGGAAAGGTTAAATATCTCGTATACTGGTTAATTCTATTTTTCCCAGATTCGCCTTGTTCGGTTAATTCCTCTAGATGAGGAACCACGGAACTCAGAAGCTGTAGAATAATGGAAGCTGTAATATAAGGAGACACTCCAATCGCGATAATGGCGAAATTTGATAATGCTCCCCCCATCAACATAATGAGATATCCAAATCCTCCTGCTGCTCCAGCTTCAAAGGTACCTCCCATGAGGGCTTGCAAATCCACAAACGGAATAGGAATAAAGACCAACAGTCTATACAAAGCAAGAATGAGCAACGTAAATCAGAGTTTTTTCATAATACTCTTGTTGGAAAAGATTTCTGTTGCTTTTCTGATGAATTTTTTCATAGCAAAAGTCTGTTGAAACATAAAACAAAACAGACGCTCTTTTGGCGTCTTTTTTCTAACTAATTTTTCCACCTGCTTTTTCAATTTTTTCTATTGCTGATTTGGTGAATTTTTCGATACCGAGGAAGGTCAACGCTTTGGAGAGTTCCCCATTTCCGAGGATTTTTACCAATGCAGCAGTATTTTTGATATATCCTGCAGCTTTTAAGCTTTCTTTTGATACTTCAGAGGTGATACGAGCATCTTTGTCTAATGCAGAAACATTGATGACTTCGTAGGTATCTACCAATTTGTAGTATCTTTTGAACCCTTTTGCTTTTGGCATTCTCATCGTGATAGGAGTCTGTCCTCCTTCGAAAAATTGTGGAAGATGTACTCCGGCTCTCGCTTTCTGTCCTTTGTGTCCTTTTCCAGAATAGTTTCCTTTGGAGGCATTCCCTCTCCCGAGTTGTCTCGCAGGAGCTTTGTAGCCTTTGGAGCGTTGTAATTCGTGTAATTTCATTGAGATACATAAGATAAATAGTAAAAAATCTGATTACAAATATGCACGAGCTTATCTATTTGCTAAGGTTTTTCAAGAGGAAATACGAAAACACTGCTTTTATTTTTGAAATCCGCATTTCTGGAGCAGAGCAAGTAGCTTTTCATTTTGTTTGAGGATGTCCAAATTCTCAGGCGTATCGATAAACAGGAGGTAGGAAGCGATGTTTTTGTCTCCGTAGTTCACTTTTAATAAGGCAAGCCCCGTCGAAGCGGTAGTCTGCAAAAAGATTTTCCTTTCACCGTCCAGTACCTGAATCTTTTCCGGAGCAGCAATAAGTAGTTCAGAACCTCCTGAAATCGTAATCGGAGCAGACAGAAAAAGTCCTCCTCCTGCTTTTTTAGTGATGGTAAGGGTAGCGATATGTTGAGGCTCCATAAATCCACAGGTTATTCCACTGAGAAGAATATCCTTTGCTGAAAGGTAAATATTGGGAATTGTCGTATCATTTTTCCCAGCTAATTTCGTGGTTGTTTCCAGAAATACAATAGGGTCCAACGTTGCCGCTCTCACCTTTGCGAAACAGGTACCTTCGTTTACAATTTCATCAATCGTCCCTTGACAGTCTTTGGGGAAAAACGGGTGGTTATCATCCTGATTTCTTTCTAGCTGAAAATGGAGATGAGGACCTGTTGCATTTCCTGTATCACCGACTTCACCAATTTTTTCTCCTTCAGAGACTGCTTGTCCTACTTTTACCGCCAAAGATGAAAGATGTGCATAGGTCGAAAAAAGGAATTGTCCATTTCGCTCGTGTTTGATAACGATTACCTTTCCTCGGTCACCCCTTTCGTCCGCCACAATGACGGTACCGGAGGCTATCGCGGAGACAGCAGTTCCGCTTTTAGCGACAATATCTATTCCTTGGTGGGAACCAATTCCCACATCTCGTCCGTCGAAATAGGTACTCAGTCGAAGCATAGAATAGGTAGAGCGATAGGAGGAAAAATTTCTATATGAAAAATAGTCAGCATTCTGGATTTGAGGAAGG
This sequence comes from Candidatus Peribacteria bacterium, assembly GCA_031288635.1. Next base: position 14,456 of record JAITQZ010000056.1, read on the forward strand.
TCTGCTAAAGGATAGCTCCGTGCTGCGGTGAAGGAGGAAGAGAAGAAGCAGAGCAGAGAAAAGAAGGAAAGCAGAAGAAAAAAACGTTTCATTTTGGAGAATTGGGTATAGAAAAGTAAAGGAAGGACAGGGGATTTCTTTTGTCCAAGGGAAGTAATAGTATATTTGAATTCTTCACGATTTCAAGGGAAAACGCTATGAAAAAATCTCTTTTTTGAAAGTGTTTTCAGAGCTTGCGAGAAGAAGTTCTTGGGTTGTTTGAGATTGATATAGATGTCTTTCATAGGCGATAAAATGACTATTACAATGATGTAATAGTCAGTATAATGATTTTTATTATACTATTTTTTATCTACTCTACTCATATCTCAAAGCGTCAATCACTTGCAAGTTTGCTGCTCTTCTCGCTGGAAGTATCCCAAAAATAATTCCTGTGATTGAAGTAATCACTAATGCTATTCCAACAATATCCGGTGTAATTAAGGCAGAAAGCTGCATCGACTCTCCATATTTATTGATAAGAAATTCTGCTCCATAACTCAGAACGATAGCGATACCTCCCCCCAAGAGCGTAACAAAAATACTTTCCACGAGAAACTGTAAAACAATATCTGTTTTCAAAGCACCAACCGCTTTACGAATTCAGATTTCTTTGGTTCTTTCTGTCACCGATACCAACATAATATTCATCACTCCAATTCCTCCTACAAGCAAAGAAATGGAACCAATCGCCAAAAGGAGGTAGTTCATCGTTTGCTGTTGCTGTTTCATCTCGTCAATATATTTGGAAAAACTATCTATTTGAAACGGTAAACTTGAAATATGGTCTACCCCATAATATTTCATCAATACATACGAAAGCCTCTTTTGCCGCAACTGATTATCTTCATTTACGGGGAGATAGATAGCAAGATTAGAGATATCACTCTGATTGGGAAATTTTTCTACGAATGTTTGATAAGGAATTCGTGCTTCATAACTTTTCCAATCATTTCAGCTTTCACGAGGGACTTTTTTTATAACGCCTACAATTGCAAAAATCTTTCCGTCAATCTCCACTTTTTCTCCAATAGGACTATTCTTTTTGGGGAAATAATACGTATATAAATCTTCACTAATAATCGCTACTAATTCTGAGTTTTCTATTTGTGTTTTTGTAAAAAATGAACCATAAAGCAGCTCTCTATCATTATTCTTAAATCGGCTCTCGGGGATTCCATAATAACTCATTCCCTCATTTCCTCCCCACTGATTCTTGATGGGAAGCTGCGTATAGCCATTGGCTTGATAACTCACTCTTTGATGGAGGAGAGGAAAGACGTTTTCTATATACTTCACCGTATCCAGCGTAATTTGTACCGGTTTTTTGCCATCTCCTCATCACGTTTTATATATCTGAATTTGGTTTTTTGCGAGTTCTCCTAGACTATCCATCAGCTTTTTTTCTGCTCCTTTTCAAATTCCCAGCATCACCACCACAGAAACAATTCCGATGACAATTCCTAGAATACTGAGAAATGACCTTAGTGGATTTCCTCTAATGGTATTTCGTGCATCTTTGAAATATTGTCGAATATTCATATCAGAAAAAAGGAGAAATGAAAAATATGGTATAAAAGTACAACGAAAATACCAAGAAAATGTGACAGTACTTCTAAGGTATCTTATCTTTTCTCTCCTGTAAACAGATGCTGCGTTGCGAAAAATTTTTCAAATAAGGCTACTTTTTTATCATACCAATCCAAGGTTTTGTCGACTACCTTCAAATCCGCGTGATGGTCATAGAAATAATGTATCATTTCTTTTGCTTTGGTATAGGAATGTTCAAGCATATGAAGCTGAATGAGATTATAAATCACTTCCGCATCTAGATTATTCATCTCAAACGCATCTTTGAGATAGATAATTCCTTTTTCACGATTGCCATATCGGTATTCACATAGTCCATAGCAACGAATAATCTCGTGATTATCTCCGTTCGTCAAATCCAAGGCTTTCTTCAAAATCTCTCTGGCTTCTTTTCGGTTATTTTTCTCCATTTCGAGAATTCCTTTAATATAGAGTCCGAGGGGGTCGTTTTTCTTTTGGGTATTGAGAAAATCCACCGCTTTGTCCGCTTTATCGATTTCGTTTTGGCGATAATGAATATCAGCAATTTGGAGCAATGCCTCTTCATTACTTGGGTCTTTTGCCAAGATGAGGTTTATTTTTCTAATTGCTTCATCAAATTTCTCTGAGTCTTTGAGTGCTTCAATTTCATCGAGGAGTTCTTCGGGGATATAGGTCATAGGAATAAGAGGAAAGATAAAAGTTTCTTTTTTAAGTATAGCCGAAAGAAAAAAAAAAGCAAAAAAATTCTGCCTTCTATCACGTTTTGAACTTTACATTTTTCGGATAGTAGTAATTTTTGAGGGAATACCCATAAAGTCCTGTAGATATAGGTTGCATTTTACTACCCTTTTTTTAGAATAGGTTTTAATGTATCAACTCTTTATCGTTGACCATCTTCAAAAAAAAGGAAATCAGATTTTTTTGCCTGATGTGCCGGAGCTTCTTTTTCAGTTGAGGAATGTTTTGAGAGCTAAACTTGGCGATACCCTCTTTGTACAGCCCGAAAGCTGAGTAGTGAGATATGGGGTTACCCTCACCCATCGAACTGATACCCAATTGGAAGGAGAAATCGTGAAGGAAGAAGAGAGGGACATTGAAGGACTGCTGAATATTTGTATGCTTATTGCGATGCCTAATAAACGAGAAAAAGCTGAACTCATCGTTCAAAAACTCTCTGAAATTGGGATTGACCAGCTGCTCTTTCGGCCTGCAGAGAGAAGTATTTTGAAGAGGGAAAGTTTCCAGAAAAAAGAAGAAAGGTTGATAAAAATTGCTAAAGAAGCTGTAGAGCAGTCTCGATGACGAAGGGTGCCGAAGATTGCACGATGTGAGAAAATCTGTGAAGTGTGTGAAGGAAAAACTCCCATTGTTTTCGACCTCCCACCCGTAGTGGACTCCCCTGCTAAGGGAAGGGGGCACGTAGTGCCGGAGGGAGTTGCCAACCAACAACTCCTTTGAATTATCTGACCCGAAGGAGGACTTACTCCGAGAGACTATGAAAACTTTTCTGCAGCACCAGTACGGGGACTTGGAGAGACGGTACTCAGGATGGAAACTGCAGCGATTGTCGGAGCGTGGCTACTAAAGCACTCCTAAAAAAACACTGGCAAAATTCTTACAAATCTGTATAGTGAATAAAGACAAGACTTGTCCTTCTACCAGCATTTTATTTTCTCTTTTTCCAATGCAAATCCTTCACAGAATTAATTCCCGCAAACTTTTGCTCTCTTATCTCTATCAATACTGCTTTTTCTCCAAGCTGGCAACTTCGGCAGAGTATGCAAGCGGGCATACCAAAATCCCTCAGCTGGAGCAGAAAGACCCGTTTTTTGATGAAGAATTTTTAGCGAATTTACAGCAACTGCGAGCATCTTCAGCGAGAGAAGGGGAACTTTTTCAAGCGAAACTCACTGAATTACTGGCTACCTCGATGGAAGAGGAAGTGCCGTATTATTTGAAGCACTTTTTTGATAAGTGGACGGACAAGGATTTGGATATGGAGTATCTTTTCAAGGTGGGGGCGAAGTTTCCGCAGTATGTGAAAGAAATAGAAACCTTAGTTAATCAGTATACACAAACTTTTTCTTATGCCCAGATGGACGTGGTAGACCAAGCACTTTTTCTGCTAGGATATACGGAGCATAAAACTCTGGCTACTCCAAAAGAGATTGTGATTAACGAGATGATTGAACTCGCAAAAAGATATTCCGATGATGGAGCACCAAAGCTGATTAATGCTGTGATGGACAAGGTGTTGTAAGTGGTGTTTGTTATTTGCTGTCTATGCTTTTTAGGAGCATTAAGAGGATATTTCCTCTCAGCTCTAACATTTCAGGCTGCGTGATAGCTTTCATAATGCCTGCGTTTTTCAATGCTTGAAGGTGTCTACTGTAATAAGTTTCATCACCCGGTTGGGTAGCATAGGTTGTCCCTCGTAAGAGTCTGGAAAGGATGGTACCTACTTCGGCTCTGGTGATGGTTCTGGCTGGGAAGAATTCCTCTTGAACTCCAATCCCGTCTCCGTGCATTCCCATTAGTCCTAATTGGCAAGACTCAACAACATATGGTTGTAAGTCAAGGTTTGCCAAAGAAAGGTCAGTAAATTGAGAACAGCCTACTTTTGCTGTATCAGGAGTTTTGTGGAGAAGTTTCCTAGCAAAGGTGGAAATCATTTTTGCCATTTCCGCTCTGATAATTGCATCGGAGATTCTGGCTGCTTCATAGGTGTCTGCGGTGGTGATTCCATATCCTTTTGCCCATTCGTAGGCGGTATGATAGATGGAGGTACTATTAGAAGTATCAGCTACTCAATGCTCAGTTGTTCATTCGGAGCTTCCCCCTTTAGGAAAGGGGGTGGTTCAACAGTCGTCATCGTAATAACTTGAGCTAAAATCACCATCTGGGCAGGTGTCTTTTTTCAAAGTCACACTTCCTCCACCTCATCCAGACGGTTTACCCACAACATGAATTGTTCTCGTCAGTATATTCCCTGTATTTCCGCTCGTATCCACATAACTATATTTCAATGTATAGCTTCCTGCCAGATTGTAATGCACTATTCCACTACCATATACTATTCCTGTTCCATCATAATTATCCATTCGTTCCGCTCCTTCATCTTGGTAAGTTTGCGGTACTTCAAGGGTAATCTCTCCACTTCCGTTTAAAGTCAAAATTGGAGTAGTCGTATCTCTCACGATTACGGTTCTGGTCACACTTCCCGTATTATTTGCACTATCTATCGCGGTATAATACACATAGTATACGCCTATCTGATTACTATTCACGTTTCCACTATCTATAGTTACTTGCAAATTCCCATCTACTGCATCATTTGCGGTTGCTCCTAATTCTACATAGGGAGTTTTTACTTCCAAGTACTGCGGATTCGCTCCACTTAAGGTCACTATTGGAGCTGTTCCATCGGTTACGTTTACGGTTCTTATTACTTCATCTGCTCCGTTTCTTTCACTATCTGTCGCATTATAGTAAAGATAATACGTACCTACTACTACTGTGTTCACCGTTCCACTTATCACTAATTTGTTTTGAATCGCTGTATCATAATTGTCGGTCACTGTCGCTCCACTTTCTATATAAGCGGCACCTACTTCCAAATTCACGGGATTTTCTCCGTTCAACGTGATTACTGGTTTGGTAGTATCTCTCACGATTACGGTTCTTGTTATACTTCACGTATTCCCTGCACTATCTACTGCGGTATAGTATACGCTATAGCTGCCAGTTTGGTTCATATTCACGTTTCCACTATTGATGGTTACTGCTACGGTTCCCTCTATTGCATCATTTGCGGTTGCTCCTAATTCTCTATAGGCTGTTTTTACCTCTAAATATTGAGGATTATCCCCACTTAAGGTCACAATTGGAGCAACGTTATCTATGTTATTAAAGGTTATGCTCGCAGTTGCTCTATTTCCTACTGCATCTCTTATTGCTACCTGTAAATTGGTTTGATTAGTAGTATATGCTCCGGTATTGCTTGATTGTCGGGTGGTTCCTCCATTAAAACTATAAGCACTCGTTGGATGAAGTCCACTTTCTCCTACTCCATCACTTCCTGTTATGGTCACAACTACGCTTCCGTTTGTTGAATGAGTTGGAGAATAACTTACACTAATTGTTGGTGGGGTTTTGTCTATTCGGGTTACTTCTGCTGTCTTGCTTCCTGTATTTCCATACGTATCTTGGAATTGAAAGGTGAAGCTTCTGTTTGTTGTGAAGGTGTAGGTAGTTCATGAACCCCCCTGCCCCCCTTCGTAAGGGGGGAGAACTGTGATTGGTTTATTACATCCTGTTAGAGTTGCCGTCACGTTTTGGTTGGTCGCTACTGGTGGCTGATACGTGAGTTCACAACTGAGAGAGATTTTGTTTTGTACCGTGACATTAGCAGTAGTTTGTGCAGTATTTCCATAAATGTCTCTAATTGTGACGGTAATCGTGGCGGTTCCGTGAGATTTTCCTTCTAGGAGTCCGTTTGTGTCTACACTTACTATGCTTGTATTACTACTGGTTCGGACAATTCCACTAGTAGGTGCTTGGATTGTATTAAAGAAGGAAGGGAGAAGCGTAGCAAGGAGTTGTTCGGTAGGGTTTGAACCCGTGCTGATGATAAGCAGTGTTATCCCTGTTTTGTTGAGGATGACAGAGAGTTGAGAAGAGGGAGTATAAGCCAGTACTCCTGCATTCACGGTTTTGGAACTTGTTGTCGTAGGGTTGATATTGGTGACTGTTCAGCTATTGACTCCTATATATTCAACGGTAGAGTTTTTTGTTAGGTCAGAAGTGTTTCCTTTGATAGTAAAATATTGGGAGGGAGTCTTGAGTGCATTAAAATCTACCTTGTAGTTTCCATTTCCTAGATTGGAGAAGGCATAAGCTCCCGTTGAACTCGTAGTAGTTCCCGTGAACAAGAGATAATTCGCTCCACTGAGGAGGTAGAGATTGATGGTTTTGTTGGTTATTGGGGTATCTGTTCCACTGAAGATTCCGTCTCCATCGGTATCTGTGAAGGCAAGTCCTCTGATTTCTCCAATTTGAAGTACTGCTCCGACTCTCGTACCGTTCGCCCATCAGGCTGAGCCTGCCTCAAAGTAATAGTAGGGCATAAAGTCATTGACAGCTCCAAGTTTGGAAGGAGTAGCTGCGACAGAAGCATTGTCTTCATCTACGACATAGTCGAAGGTAATGACAGCTTTCTCTCCAGGTTGTATACCTGCAGTATTAAGGAGTTTTATCATCGTAGCATTGGGTACTAACGATTGATACGTAACAGATTGGTAGTTAGAAGCGTTAGTGGCGTCTGCTGTATAGAGGATTTGGTAATTCGCTTGTGCTACTGAGGTGATATCATTTCAGCTTTTATCAGTAATAGTGATTGTTGGAGCAGTTCAGAGTTTCATATTCCATTTGAAGCCGGTGGATTGGAAGTTGGTTCAGAAGTTGAGTCCTTCTCTGGGGATAGGAAGATAAGTCTCTATGCTTGTTACTGTATCGTTTCTATAATTGGAGAATTCCACAATATAACTTCCATTAGAGGAAGGAGTAAATCCTACTGCAGTACTTGGCTTTGTTGTATCATAAGGTGATTGTTTGGTTCAACCGTTGGGGATGAGATACGTATCTACCACAAGTATATTAGCTGCTATGATTTGGGTAGTCGCAGTATTAATTCTCATCATATTCTCTATTGTATTCCCATTATTGTTTGCATCGTAGGTATCCTTTATCTGTCCCAGCGTTGCATAGTATGGTCCATAAGAATGGTATTGCGGAGTATCTGCCAGAATATAGTCGTGCCAGTTAATTTTTCCCATCGTTTCAATATTTGGTCTAAAATCAAATCATACTTCTATTCCAGGCTTAATAACGCCATCAAAATAGGCTCAGATTTGTTTAGGGATATGAATTGCTATGATGTTTGCTTCTTGAGCTGTTGTATATTCCTCTACAGTAAAAGGGATTGCTCCTCCGCCGATTTCTTTTACGGTAATACTACCTGAGTATACTTCTACTCCTACTGGTTTTCTGATATAAATCGTAGGATTGATAAATCCCAATAATTCTGCATACTTATACTCATTAGACGGCTCTCTTAATGTCATTGCCAATGTAGTTCTCTGTCCTGCAATAGCGGTTGTTGAAGTAGTTTTGGGTAAAAAATAATATGCAGTACTTGGAGTGGTGGATTTTGTTACTGTCCCTGTAATGCTCTCCTGAGTACCTGATTGTATTCCTCCACCTCCATCATCTGCCCATGTTTGCACATTCACCGTAGCAGAATTTACTCACGAAGCAAGACGACCCATGAGATGCATTGATGCTAGGCTATAGATATCATAATGGTAATCATGAGATCGTAGATTTCCTGAGACTATTCCTAATGATGCTTTAGCGTAACTAAGATATTCTCCACTTGCTAGCCCTAGGGAGGTTGTCGAGACTCCATATCCATATTGTTGTGACATGTTACTATAATTATAATTATACGTCTTAATAATTTGATTACTTGTTGCTGTCCCAGTAAGTCCACTTCGGGTAGCTCGCTCAATACTTGTAGGTTTGGTATCTGTAGAAAATGGAAAACTTATTTGGCGGACTTCATATCCTGTCCCTACCGTGAATGTCATTACTTGGTCAGTTTTAGGGAGAGGATCATCATTATACAATTCAAACCCTGGTCATTGAATCCAAAAATCTGTTCATAGCTCAGGATTATAAAGTCTATTTTGTACACCTAAAGAAACTTTATTAGTCAATGTCGCAGGCTCTAACACTTTTGCTGTGGTCTTGATAGCATTTACATACGTTTTGACGGTTCCATCAAAAAATTCTACTTCTGCAAGCTGTCCTGTAGCACTCGTATAGGTTCATGGTATTACTCCCGAAGCTAATAAAGTGGGATAATTATAATAAGTATTTAAAAAGGCATTCGTTCGTGTAAAGGTAATCAGTCCATTAGTAGTATCTATTATATATCCTGCAGGAGTTCCATCTACTACTGTCATCTCTTTGGGATAAGAATAGAAGATTTTGAGGGATTTTAGATAAATACCTGGTCTACTAGTTATAAAATCTCTATACCAACGAATACTCCGTGCAGGAGATTGTTCTCCACTTAGTAAGGAATTTATTTTATCTCAATTTATATTTCTATCATGATAAAATCCTATTAAGGCTGCTTCTGTGGCATTTTGTTTAATATCCATTGTCATTTCATTGGTGATATTTCCATCAATTACCGCTTCCACTTTGATAGCATCCTGTAAAAGGTCTGTTCTACCATAATAGACATTTTCATCTACCGTAAAGAAGAGATTTTTGATTTCTATTTGGGTAGTGGTTGGAGTGATTTTATATTCTAGGTATCCACTATTATACGACGGATAATAGGTTTGTTTTTGAGGTTTACTGGTCACACTATCAAGTACGATTTTAAGTTCATTATCTACGAGGACTTCTCTATCACTATATTGTACAGTCAAGACAGGATATCGAATAAATTTAAATCCTTCTGCGAGAGAGATTCTGATTCTTTTATCTGTACCTGTTGCTGTACCAAAATCTACTTTAATGAGAGCATCTTTTGCCATTGCTGGTCCAGCTCATCGCCCTATTGCAGGGTCATAATCGGGGATGTCAATAGTGATGTTTCCACTAGTGGTCACCATCTGTGGTTCAAAAGTCAGTTCTTCTAGTTCTGCTATCAATTCTCCGGATTCTCCTGTCAGTTCTTCTGCAGGAAGATCAATTTCTCCTGTTCAGGCTGCTAATTCTCTTGCTCAATCTTCAGTTCAGTCTTCGGCTTCACTGTGGACAGGGACAAGCCCTGTCCCTACAGTATCGGGTTGTGGAATGGGTTGTTCTTCGAGATTTTTGGAAGGTAATTCTCCCATATCTTTCTCTCCTTTTGCCCAATCATATTCATTGGTTGTTTTTTCTGACGACTCCTCTGCCACTAATTCAGGAGATTCTTCCTTGATCTCAGCCAGCATATTCGTCTCTTCTGATAGTACAGAAGATTTTGATGACTCTGACATTGACGCTTCTTCTGCTTCTCCATATAGCCTTACTTCTTCTACTGGTTGAATTGACTGAAAATAAAATACTCCTCCTCCGATTACGAAGGCTGCTACTAATAGGGAAAGGGTAGGTAATTTTTTCATTTTATGCATCGAAAAAAGTTAAAAAGTTTCTCACTCTCAAGATGACTTTTCCCCTTCCTTAAAAAGCACTTCCAGAGCTGAGTGCAGAAAACCTAGATAATGTCTTTAGTGATTAAGCCATTTACAACCAGATTTAATCAGCAACGAAAGTGCTTTGTATTCTGGTTGAGATATACGTATGGCAAAAAGATATTTTTATCCAAAAAACATTATCATCTGAAGTTTTCTGCAACGTAATATTAATCATTTTTTTAGAAAATGCAAATTTTTGATGAGATTTTTTATCATCTTCTTTAAGCATTTGAGTTAGTCGTGGAGGTATTTATAATGAGTCGCAATGCAGCAAACCAGTTTACTTCAGCTTTCCAAAGGCTTTTTTCCCGGAAATGTAGCCTTGCTCAAAAGCTCTTGTTCGTTTCTTTTTATTGAGTTCTAAAATTCAGCAATCAATGTCTTCGTAAAAGGCGACCTCTATTTCTTTACTTTTCTTGACAAGGTCTTTTCTCATCACGATTGCATAGGCAGTGAGAAAGGTAGAAATCAGATTTGTAGGATTCTTGTTTTCTCTAAATTTATTGAGAGCGACTCCGATAATTTTATGATTTGGATAGGTTGTCTGAGCCAACTGCGTCGGGAAATTGTCTACGATACCTCCGTCATTCAGGAGATGTTTTTGATATTTTACACTAGGGAAAATCCCTGGGATAGCGATACTTCCCAGTAAGGGACTGAGCAGTTCTCCTTTGTGAAACACCATCAGTTCTGCTGTATTCATATTTGTGGCTCCAATATAGACGGGAATATGCAACTCCTCAAAATTTTGCGGCAGGTCGCGTTTGAAAAAGGTTTGTAAACTCTGAGTTTTAAGAAAGCTGGTCGTAGGCAAAAATTTGAGCCATTGCCCTGGGGTGATTTTGAGTTTAGAATACTGATTAAACATCGCTTGAGCGGTCCATCCTGCAGACCGATATGCTGCTATAATCGCTCAAACACTAATTCCATATATGGCATCAATTTTTCTTTTCATATCATACTCCTCCATTGCTTTCAAGATTCCGAGTGTGTAAAAACCTCTGGTTCCTCCGCCAGAAAGCACGAGCACGTAGCGGTCCGATTTTTGGGGAGCTTTGGGAAGAGGGGTTGATGGTTTTTGTTTGAAAAGGGTTTGGAATCGTTGGAACATCCGAGAAGTGAGGAGTAAATCAGCTTTTTAATAGTCATTCTGTAATCTCTCAAAATAGGCTTGTGGATGGTCGCAGGAAGGGCAAATCGTAGGAGCAGTATCTCCAACCACCATATAGCCACATTCACGACAGACTCGCACTTGGACTCCTCTGTCTTTGAAATAGGTGCCGCTTTCGACGAGGACAAGCAGTTTTTCAAAGTTCATTTTATGATGTTGCTCAGCGTGGGCGATAGCTCTGAATTTTGCGGCGATTTCTGGGAAGCCTTCTGCTTGTGCTTCGTCGGCAAATTTTGGGTAGAGGTTGGCGAATTCGTCATTTTCGAGAGCGATAGAGCTTTTCAGGTTATCTGCGGTAGTGCCTAATACTACTTCAATTTCTAAATCCATCGGCAGCTCAATTTTCGTCGGTGGAGAACTCCTTTGTCCTTCGGACATCTCCCCCGCAGTACTGCGGGGCAAACCATCAGATTGCTTATTAAGCTTGACTAAAAATTCGTAGAAGGTTTTCCCGTGTTTTTTCTCTTGTTCAGCGGTAGTGGTCATAATTTCGGCGATTTGTTCGTAGCCTTCTTTTTTCGCTGCTGAAGCATAGAAAGTGTATCTTTGTCTGGCTTGAGCCTCTCCGAGGTAGGCAGCGATGAGATTTTTGATAGTTTTTTGCATAGGGTAAGAGGAAAAAAGATAAAAAGTCTGAAACCTTGTCTTGATTTGAAGACCGTATTTAGTGTAAGATTTTGGAGAGCAACATCAAGGGAAAAAATTTATCTCTGTAAAAAATTTATCTCATCACGTCCTTTCGCATATGTAGAATTCTCCCTTCTTTCACTGCCAGAGGAATAGCGTTTCTCCGAAAAAGTGGAATTTTTTGGTTGATACATCGGCGATTTCGCGTTTTCCCAGCAAATCTATCTCCCGGTTGGGGGAACCTGAGGGTTGCCCCAAGGAGCCTTTCTTCCTTAACGGTAACGGTAATCCCTGCAATGGTTTGCGGTCAGAGTTTGGTGATGGGTTGCTGGTCTGGGAGATAGTTTTTCCAAAATTCCTTGCTTGCCCTCCTGTACCCAACTGCGGGGTCGGTTCCTTCTTTGCAACGAGGGGCTATAATATACAGTTGCTGCTCGTGGAAAAAGAAATAGACGTCGTGTATTTCCTTCCATCCCGATTGGGTTTCTGTAAGTCGTTTTGTTCGTTCTTGGATTTGAGAAGAACGGAGATTAGTAGCGATGTGTAGGTGGTTTCGGATTTCGAGGATGTTTGTGGATGAAGTAGTGTAGGCGTAGGTGGCATTTCGTGCGGGAAAGGTGGCAATGGGGATTAAGGGGATTTTTTGTTGGCAGACCCCCCGCCCCTTCACAGCAGGGAACATAATTTGGTTTATTTCTGTGTAGATATTTCTCATACTTTCTAAAAATCTGCTTTTTCAATGGTTCATTTCGATGAGTTTTTCGAGGATTTCGTGGCGTAGAAGGTTTCTTTGAGAGGTTGCTAGGTCGGCGTTGGTTTCATCTGCGAAATACTGCATACCAACCTGCTCACAAAAAGCAATAATTTGAGATTTCGTACTGGTAAGCAGCGGTCTGCACACGGGGAACGAAAGGAGTGGATGAGACTGAAGGATTTGCATATTGAGAAAACCCTTTAGTCCTGCTCAGCGAATACAATTCAGAAAAGTAGATTCGATTCTATCTTCGAGGTGATGCCCTAACATTAGAAGTCCGCCTTGTTTTCTAGTAGCAAAACAGCTATATCTCCATTCTCTCAATGCTTTTTCCGTGGTCTGGATGGTAGCAGGTCTAGAAAAAATCTGAATATCTTGTCAAGCAAAGAAGGTTTTCACGTAGTTCTCTTCGATTTCGCTCTGCTTTCTTATCTGATGATTACAATGGAGGATATGGAGATTGGCAAAGGGAAAATTGTGGTGATGATATCGAATACCTAACAGGCACGCAAGTGTCATACTATCCACACCAGTAGAAACCCCAATGAGAACGGAAGTCTCTGGAGTCAGAAAACGTTCAAAAACGGGAAAAACTTCCGTCTGTACTCGTGAAGGGAGAGCGGAGAAGGGAGTTTTGGATACTTGTTGGAAAGTGGGAAAGGTCATTATTGAAAACCCTATGTAAATGGTTAATGTACATAGACCGCTTCGGGCTGCAGTTCTATTTCAAATTTTTCTTTCACGGTCTGCTGAATATGGTCAACTACTGCGAGGACTTCATCGGCAGTTCCTGAGGCGTTGATAAGTACTAATGCATTTTTGGGAAAGGTGCCTACTTTTCCTGTCCAATAGCCTTTTAATCCAGATTGCTCGATGAGTCGACCTGCGGAAAGTTTCACGATTTCTTTTTGGTCGTAATTAACGGATTCGCCGTTCGGCGGCGTTAATGACGCGTCCCTACAAGAGATATCGGCAGGAACTTTCCAAAACGGAATTTCTGGATACAGTTTTTTCAATGCTTCAAAATGCTCACGACAGACAAAGGGATTGACGAAAAAGCTGCCTAGCGTTCAGATTTCGTTCATATCTGGCAATTTCTGAGACCTGATGGCTGCGATGATGTCGGAGATATGTTGAAGGCTACCCCCTTTTGTACTGTGCCCCGTCAGAACTGAGGGGAAGGGAGGAAGGGGGGATTTTTTCAATGCCGCTTGCACATCGGGATAGTCCGTAATGAACTGGTAAGACTCATCGAATGGTTGCAACTGGAATCCCACTGCCGTAATCAAAAAGGTATTTCTCAAAGTTGATTTGAAAATGCTGGTACGATAGCCGAATTGGCATTGCTCGTGGGTAAAGGTCTGTTTTTCCTTGGTCGTTAAGTCATAGCCTTCTACTCGTGCAATGCGGTCTCCTACTTCGACGCCATAGGCTCCAATATTTGAAAAGGGAGCGGTTCCTACATTTCCGGGAATGGCAATCAGATTTTCTATGCCGGCTCGTCCTTGGTGATTGGCGTATTTGACGAATGCTGTTCGGTCTTGTCCAGCTCAGACGCGGACAATGATGGATAGTGGGGTATCTGTTGGCAGATGGGCTGCAATCGGACGCACTAACGGTGCGTCCCTACGTAAACGGGATATTCCTTTGATACTTACTTTGATGACCAACCCATCGAAATCTTTTGTGAAAAAGGTCTTTGCTCCTCCTCCGAGTAGCTGCTTTCTTTCCTGCTGAAAAAGAGGAGAGGCGAAGAGGTCGAGAAGGTCGTCTTCGGAGGTGATTTCTACGAAGTATTTTGCTTGGACAGGGATACGAAAGGTGGTATAGGGCAGGAGAGAAACGTTGGATTGGATGGTGAGCATTATCAATTTCGAAGGAGTAAAGCGATGGTAAGTGTATAGAAACTTGTGCGTAATGCAATAGGCTTTAGATAAAAGCCATTACTCTGATATGATAGTGCTTTTCATTGCTTTTACTAAGGTGTTATTGTAATACAAGGGATTATCTTTGATTTGTGCATATTCATTCAGATACCGATATCATCATCAAAATCCTTCTGGAGGAACTAACGTATCACTCGTATAAAAGTAGTTTGCATCCACTGCGTACCCATAAGAAGGATATTCTCTTACTACTCTAAAGGTTAAAGGGTCTGCTTCGGGAATTTTGGTAGAATGAAATCGTGCTCCATCTGCCTGTACAAAATACGATGGTCAATGATAGAGAATTTCAGCATTTGGATTTGCTCCTTCCAGTTTTGTCCCTTTGTACCAAACTCCTCCGTTTTGCACAAGGTAAAAAGGATTATCAATCTGATTTCCTTCTATTGGATAAGCTCATTCTATGATAGTATAAAAGGGATATTGAATATTCCCATTTTTTTCTAGCACCGTATAGTCAGCTATTTCTCCTTCAATTTTTCGAGGGATATCTTGTCTGAGTAAGATGTACACTTTATTTTTATCAGCAGCATAGACTCGTCCTGTCCATAGGACGAAGGTATCAAAATCCGCTTCCACTAGGGGTTGGTAGTAGAAAGGGATATAGTCTTTTCAAATAGTGTCTTGTAAATATTGTTCTTTGTAGGATTTAGCATACTCTGGAACATCAGGGATATCATAGTATGCAGGAAATTTTGCCCTCTCTTCATCGGTAATACGTAAAGTCTTGAGAGGAGGGTGAATATTTTCATAAGGAATCCCTAGACCACTTAAACTCTCTTTTCGCATACTATTTTGCTCATCTGGCATAAAGCCTCAGAAATGTATTCAAATCTCTCTATTTTGATAGTCTACAAAAAGAAAATCTCCTACAACATTGTATGTATCTGTTGATGCAGGACTTACATTAAAAGCATCTATTGGCAATAATATAAAAGAGCGTCAACTTGCTAAGGTGGAATGTTCTAATGCGGAAATGTTGATGAGTGGTTTTATCTCAGGAAGCTTTGAAAACGTACTCTTTCGTTGAAGAAAATTCAGCTTTAGCACAATATAATGATTACGAAACATCAATCGGTATTTGTATTTTAGATGTTCGATATATCTACTATTATATCATACTATTTTAGCAATGGTTGTTTTTGCAGAGGTTTTACAGTTTATCGTTGTCTGTGCTGTACTACGAGAGAGATGAGAAGAGGGATGTAGACATCATCAGAGGAGGAATGGTCATAAAGTCCCTATTAGAAAGAGAATGGTCATAGTAGTAGGTATCAAATAAATGCTCCCAAACCGACTAGAATTAGGGACTCTAAAAGGTTTTAGTTTATTTCTGATGTATAACAAATGTTTCCTCTAATTCATTTTCATACACTGCTGTATTGGTTTGAAAGTGTTGTAGTCTGATAACATATTGGCTCCCTTGATATTCTAAACATCTAATTCACTGTTTCCAATCTGTAGTATGAAAAATCAACGTATTTTTTATCCCTTGGATATCTTTCTGTTTCTGAGTAAACACGCTGCCATCTGTGGATTTGTAATTACATACTCCATCATCATTTTTGTAGAAGAAGGAAAACTTTGTCTCTTCCAATGGGAAAACTTTATCCAGAGGTGTGATTTCAAGCTCCATCAAGGGATTTCCTCCTTCATCAAAGAAATAGAGTGCTTGTAAACTAGAAGTGGGGATATGATATTTGCCAATAAAAGACGCTATTTGCATTGGAGAATAGATTTCAAATTCTTCGTTGTATTGCACTATGTTATCATTTCAGGAGAGTATTTGAGAGGGTAAAAATTGGAGAGTATACGATTGAGAACTCCCAGAAAATAAAAAAGAGATACTTCAACTTTCTTGATGAGATAGCGTTATTCCCGTATGTTGGCTTAGAAATTCTTGTAGAACCAATTGTTCTGCTGCACCAGTAGTTTGGGAATTAACAAAACCTGCATTCAGCGGCTTTGGCTCTTCTATTACTATGTTTTGAGTAGCAGGAGAACAAGCTCATAGTAGCAAGGAAAAGCATATCAATAGACTCATTGTTCATTTCTCCATAACTATAATAATAATGGAATAAAAAAAGTGATACAGAAAAGTTCTATATTACTTCTATTTTTTCATACTACTTATTCAAGTAGAACTTAGTTAATTATAATACAAAATGCACACCGTAAGGACTGGGCTTGCCAAGTCCATTTCGATATATCGAAAAATGTTATATAGGATGTAGGGACGCACTAATGGTGCGTCCGAGTGCATAATAAAATCAAATGCGTCCGAATAGATAACCCCAAATGGATGTTCAGGTAATGCACGGATAGATGTAAAAAAGGTTTGGTGGCACAATACCCGTTCCTATAATAGCTTAATGGGTATTTCAACACTGATTACTCACATTCACTTACAAATAATACATAAAACACCACTTCTTACCTATTAAGATACTACACTACAAAAAGTCATCATGAGATTTCTTAATTTCTCCTTGATTTTTAGGTGCGGATTTATATATTATCTAATAGTTTTATTCTTTAACAATAGAAGGAGTATGGAGCAAGCAATAGAAGGAGTATGGAGCAAGCAAAAGAAAGTTTATGACGCTTAGAAGGAGTGATAGGTACGATGAGAAGTATTGCAGGGGAATTAAATCAATATACTAATAGGGATAGTGAGACAATAACCGAAGAACAGAAACAAGAAATACTATCAACCTTATCTAAGCTAAGAAAGTATAAAGAGAAAGTAGAAACATCCTTACATCTCACAGAAAATGAATTATTGATGGCGATGAGAGTTAGATATGATGAAATAGAGAGATGGGAAAGAAGAGAAACCCCTTATCAACTTGCAAAACAGGCAGAAGCAGATAACCTATGGGAAAAGTATCTATCTCAAGAAAATACTAGAGATTACATTGAGCTCCCTTTTTAGCTGATTTCATTGCTTCGTCAGCCATATCTATCTCAAGAAAATACTAGAGATTACTTTGAACCCACTATAAGACACTTCCAAGACGACAATAGCCAACCTCCTCAAGACGATTGGGATAAAGGAATGAGACATTTCGGTGATAGTTAATTATAATACAAAATGCACACCGTAAGGACTTGGCTTGCCAAGTCCATTTCGATATATCGAAAAATGTTATATAGGATGTAGGGACGCACTAATGGTGCATCCGAGTGCATAATAAAATCAAATGCGCCCGAATAGATAACCTCAAATGGATGTTCAGGTAATGCACGGATAGATGTAAAAAAGGGTTGATGGTACAATACCCGTTCCTATAATAGCTTAATGGGTATTTCAACACTGATTACTCACATTCACTTACAAATAATATATAAAATACCGCTTCTTACCTATTAATATACTACACTACAAAAAGTCATCGTGAGATTTATCAATTTCCTCTTGATTTTTGATGGCGATTTGATATACATATCACCATATAAAATATAAATTTTAAATAAAACCAACGAAAAAATTACAAAGAAAACTCTTTTATTCGATATAGGATATAACTATGGGCAAAGAAATACAATCTCTATTGAAACATTGAAAGAAATGATAATAATGTTTCCGATAATAAAGATATATCGAAAGTACTCTTAGACATTGTAGATGAAGAAATATCTCATTATCGCCAAGAAATAAGCTCGGCTATGTCGTGGGGATGACCTCCTAATTTTGCACAGTGAAAAAGAAATAATTGAGGCTCTTACAAAATTAAAAGAAAAAATGGGGGAAAGGATACAATTAAAATAGTCAAAAAATCAATCTTTTATTTATCTATTATATACTTCAACCAAATGGAATTCACTCACAAAGACCTAAACAAAACCCTTTGGGTCAAACAAACCGACCAAGAGAAAAACAGGTTGCGATACAAAGTCGACGCGACCGGTAAAACCTTGGGAAGACTCGCCGTAGACGTGGCGAAAAAACTGTCCGGAAAGGACAAATCGTATTATTCAGACTTTCGAGACGCTGGAAGTTTCGTCATCGTGGAAAACGCCGACAAAATCACCGTATCTGGAAAAAAACTGACCGAAAAAGTCTACTACTCTTACAGTGGATACAAAGGAAATCTGAAGTCTATCACGCTTGGAGAATTATTAAAGAAAAATCCCTGTCAAGCATTGCGATATGCTGTTCGTGGAATGTTGCCAAAAAATAAGCTTCGCGACCTCAGAATGAAAAGACTCAAAATCGAAAAAGCGACAACGACCAAGTATGACCATTTTACTCCATTACCCCTGTATAAATAATGGCAAATCAAGAATACAATTACGCAATCGGTAGAAGAAAGTCTACTACAGCAGTTGTAAAACTGTATTCCAAAGGAAGCGGTACCTTTATTATCAAAACTTCCAGCGGACGCGAAGTGCCTTTGAAGGAGTATTTCGGAGGAAATGACTACTTGTATAAAAACGCGATTGCACCATTTGATGTCATCGCACCTGACGCATATAAAAAGTTTGATGCTCAGCTCCGTATTACGGGTGGAGGAATTGCAGGACACGCAGATGCAATTAAATTGGCATTTGCTCGTGCATTGATTGATTGGAACGCTGACTTGAGACCAACATTGAAACCGTATGGACTGTTAAAACGTGATCCAAGAATTAAGGAAAGAAAAAAGCCTGGTTTGAAAAAGGCAAGAAAAGCTCCTACGTGGTCAAAGAGGTAATCGCCTTTTTACAGCAGCTTTTTATTCCTTACTTCCCTTATACAACTATGAAAAAACCACTCTTGCGAACCTTAGTAGGACTTACGCTGGTGCTTACCGCGTGTGGAAAAGAACCAACACCTCCTACAGAGATTGCAGAAAATACAGCACTTACAGGTACCTTGACAGAAACGGGAAAAATTGTTTCTCCAGCAGTTATCGGCACTGCAAATAATGCTGATGCTGAACTAACTCTCCAAGATGGAGTGTACTATTATGACTTTGGGACGGTGAACATAACGAATGCTAATAATCCTCTAACTTACACCAATCCTCTAGCATTCACGATTGACCTCCCTGCTACACAAGTTGCAGACCTCACAGCCACTGTAATGATTAACGATGGGTTTACCGTAGATACCACTAGCGAATATAGCCAAGGCGAACTCTTTACAATTGCGGTAGATACTACTGCCCAAAACGGGGCTCGTTCTGCGGTCATCGAAATCAAAGGGACTACTACCAATGCTCAACCCATTGTAGCCGTCTTTGTTGCCACAGTCGAACTCATTGAATAATGTTGAACTCATTGAATAATATCGTATTTAGCTTTTTATCTTTTCTAACAATGGGAACTTTCAAATAAATCTGACCGTGAAAATCCGTTTCACCTCATTAGAAAGTTTTTATATTGTAAATCTAGGAAAAGATGCAACAAATACCTACCCCCTACCAAACCTTCAATACAGGAGCGGAAGCTTCCCAATTGAGGGTTTTTCTGGTTGACATCGTAGACAAAACCACCAAACCCGAACTCCTCGCCGATAGAATGAAAGAGCTCACTAATCTCGTGCAAACTTATGGCGGAGTCGTTATTTTAGAGCAGTACCAGAAAAAAGACTATCCTGACCCAAAAACCTATGTTGGGAAAGGAAAACTCGAAGAGATTATCAATGATATGCTCCGCTCACAAGCCAATCTCCTCATCATCGGAAATGCCTTGAAACCGAGTCAGATTTATCAAATCAGTGAAAAACTCCGTCTCGTGAGTGAAGAGAAATGACTGAAAGAGAAAATGCAGGCTCGGGATAGAATTGATTTAATCTTGAAAATTTTTGAAAGACACGCTACCAGTAGTGAAAGCAGATTGCAAATCGAGCTAGCAGCCATCAATCATATGGGACCGCGTATTTACGGAATGGGAATGGAACTTTCCAAACAAGGAGGGTCTGCCTCCTGAGGAGGCGGTGCAATGAGAGGAAGCGGAGAAACCAATACCGAAGTAATGCGTCGCCATCTCAAAGAAAAAATCAGAAAAATCGGAAAAAAGCTGGAAGAATACGCTCGTACCAGATACCTCCACCGTGAAGCTCGCAAAAAAAGAGGAATGCCAACCGTTGGTATCGTTGGCTACACGAATGCAGGGAAATCTTCCTTACTCAATGGTCTGACAAAAAAAGGTGTCCTCGCAGAAAACAAACTTTTCGCTACACTCGGGACCAACGTGGGAAATATGTACGTAATTACTGACCCCATTCTGGGCAAAGGAAAAGAGATTTTACTCAATGATACGATTGGGTTTATTCGCGACCTCCCTCCAAAGTTAATCAAATCTTTTTCTTCCACGCTCGAAGACAGCATCGAATCTAATCTTTTGCTCCACGTCATTGATGCTTCCGACCCCTATGTGGAAGAGAGAATTGACGTAGTCCACAAAATTCTCCACGAAATCTGAGCCCATCAGAAAAAAATTCTGGTTTTCAACAAAATTGACCTCGTCAACGAAGCAAGGATTGAACAATTGAAGACACTTTTTCTAGATGAAGACAAAGTGTTTATTTCTGTGAAAGAGTGAAAAGGATTGGAAGAATTGAGACAAGCATTGTTGAAGTGGTTATAATTCTTTTATACTTTATAAAATTGTAAACAAAATAAAGTGGTATTTTTAATAAAATAAAAAGAATGCATATCTTTGCGGAAAAAATCTATTGATTTTTTGAATATATATATGTATAATTTTTTGAAAATCAAAAAATTATAAAGAAAATGTTAAACAAATTAAAAAAGAAGTTATGGAAATCTTAGAAGACATTTCTAGAACATTTGGGGAATATTTATTACTCCCCAGATTAACAACAAAAAATTGTATTCCTTCCAATGTGTCGTTGAAAACGCCGTTAGTAAGGTGGAATGTAGGGGGACCCCCTACTATTGAATTGAACATTCCTATAGTGTCTGCGATAATGCAGGCAGTGTCTGGTCCAAAGCTTGCTATCGAGCTTGCTCGTAATGGAGGATTGAGTTTTATTTTTGGCTCACAACCAATAGACTCTCAAGCTAAAATGGTAAAACAGGTGAAAAAATTCAAAGCTGGATTTGTCACTAGCGATAGTAATCTGGAACCGAAGCACACGTTGGCTGATGTCCTTGCTCTCGTGAAACGAACAGGACATTCAACCATCGCTATCACCACAGATGGCACAGCAACAGGAAAGTTATTGGGAATTATTACTAGTCGCGATTATCGTACAGAGAAAGACCCATTGGGAAAGAGCGTCACTGAGTTTATGACTCCGCTTTCTCGGCTTATTATCGGGAAGGAAGGAATCTCACTGGATGAAGCAAATGACCTCATTTGGCAGAAAAAACTGAATGCGTTACCTATTGTCAATGAGGCAGAGCATTTAGTTGCCTTTGTTTTCCGTAAGGATTACGATAGTCATCGTGCTAATCCTGATGAACTTTCCGACGCAAACAAGGCTTTGTTGGTTGGTGCAGGCATCAACACCCACGACTACGAATGCCGTGTCCCCGCTTTGGTTGAAGCAGGGGTTGATGTGTTGTGCATTGATTCATCGGACGGATATTCGGTGTGGCAGAAAGAGTGTTTGGAATGGGTAAAAAACAATTATCCACACATTCCAATAGGTGCAGGTAATATCGTTGATGGCGAAGCATTTCGTTACCTAGCTAACGCTGGTGCTGACTTTATAAAAGTCGGTATCGGTGGAGGTTCTATTTGCATTACTCGTGAACAGAAAGGTATTGGACGTGGTCAGGCTTCAGCTTTAATGGATGTTGCCAAGACACGTGACGCTTATTGGCAAGAAAAGGGGGTCTACATTCCAATTTGTTCTGATGGTGGGATTGTACAAGACTATCATATGGCATTGGCTCTTGCAATGGGAGCTGATTTCTTGATGATGGGACGCTATTTTGCACGCTTTGATGAAGCCCCAGGTAATTTGGTAAAAATAAATAACCAATCAATGAAAGAGTATTGGGGAGAAGGTTCAAACCGAGCAAGGAATTGGCAACGTTATGATAGTGGAGACTCACAAGAACTGAAATTTGAGGAAGGTGTGGATCGTTATGTTCCTTATGCTGGTCCTCTGAAAGTAGGTATAGCAGAAACTCTTGCTAAACTCAAAGCAACGATGTGTAGTGGTGGGGCTACAAACATTGAAGAACTGCAAAAAAAAGCAGTTTTGACGATGGTGTCTGATGTGAGTATTCGTGAAGGTGGTGCTCATGATGTGATTGCAAAAAATTAAATTAAGTAAAAAAAATCGTCCTATAAGGGACATAAAAAATCAAAAAAAATGAGTAAAATTGATGTATTATTAGGTCTCCAATGGGGAGACGAAGGGAAAGGAAAAATCGTTGATGTCCTTACCAAAAAGTATGATGTAGTCTGCCGCTTCCAAGGTGGACCGAATGCAGGACACACAGTTGTCTGTAATGGTCAATCATACATTCTTCGTCTTATTCCTTCTGGAATTTTGCAAGGAAGTATGAATGTCATTGGAAATGGCGTTGTTGTTGACCCTATTCTCTTATGGGACGAAATTAAAGAATTGGAAGGAAAAGGCATTTGTTGGTCTGATTTAACTAAGAACTTGGTTATTTCAGAAAAGGCTCATCTCATACTTCCAATCCACCGTATCCTTGACGCTGCTAATGAAAAAGCCAAAGGAGAAGAAAAATTTGGCACAACAGGGAGAGGCATTGGACCGACTTATACAGATAAGGTAAGTCGAATTGGTTTCAGAATGGGTGATATACATGCAACAGACTTTCGAAAAAAGTATTTGCAATGTGTGCAAAGACACTCGCAAATAATAAGGGAAGTATTACATTATCCTATTGCTGAAAACATGTATGAAGAACAAGAAAACCAATGGTTCTCTGCTCTTGAATGTTTGAAAGATAATTTCCGTATCGTAAATACGGAGTATCTTATCAATGAACAATTGCAAGCTGGAAAGAAAATCTTAGCTGAAGGGGCTCAAGGGACTCTTCTAGATATAGATTTCGGTTCCTACCCCTTCGTCACTTCCTCCAATACAACTGTTGGTGCAGTCTGTACAGGACTCGGTGTCTCACCGCGTTACGTCGGTGAAATTTACGGCATATTCAAAGCCTATTGCACTCGCGTGGGGAGTGGCCCCTTCCCGACAGAGTTGAACAATGAGGTCGGAGAAAAAATCGGTCGCCGTGGTAAGGAATTCGGTGCAGTCACAGGGAGGAAACGCCGTTGTGGTTGGATAGACCTTGTCGCCCTTCGCTATGCCATAATGATTAACGGAGTAACCCAGCTAATTATGATGAAATCAGATGTACTTGATACGTTTGAAACCATCCAAGCGTGTGTTGCTTACAACGTTAATGGCAGGCGGACAGAGACTTTCCCCTTCGATTTGAAGGCAGGAGAAGTTGAGCCGATTTATGAAACGTTATCAGGTTGGAAAACCGACTTGACGAAAATCACGTCGAAAGCCGAGCTTCCAGTAGAATTTTGGGACTATATCTTCTTTTTAGAAAAAATGTTAAAGGTCCCAATAACAACCATTTCGGTTGGACCTGATAGAGGACAAACTATCCTCCGTTAACTATGGAGGATTGGATATACTGTAGTAAATCTGGCTTTGGAAGTAATCTTTCCAAAGCCAGTTTTTTTAGAAGAAAATCTCTTGATTTTCAATATATATAATAATTCTTAACGAGAGTTTTGTATTTTTTTATAATAAAAAATGAAAAAAATCTGCCTTTTTTTTGCTGTTTGGTATTCGCTTGTATACTGACTCAAGTGCAAGCAATGCAAATCTTTGTGAAAATGATAAGTGGGAAAACAATCACCCTTGAGGTAGAAAACGCTGATACAATTGAAAGTGTAAAGCAGAAATTCAAGATAAAGAAGGTATCCCTTCCTACAAACAACGTTTAATTTTACAGGAAAACCTTTGCTACATTTAGCAAGGATATTTTTTGAAGTCTTTTCTAAGCAAGCTTTTCTATTCCTCTAAAAATCTTTCTACCTCCAACGCTGCAATACATCCACTTCCTGCGGAAGTGATTGCTTGCCTGTAGGCTTTGTCTTGCACATCTCCTGCAGCAAAGACCCCAGCAATATTGGTTTTTCCCGTGCCTTTTTCGGTGATAATGTAGCCGTCAGTATCCAAATCCAGCTGTCCTTGAAAGATTTCCGTATTGGGATGATGACCGATGGCATAGAAAAGTCCTTTACATTCTAAAATGCTTTCTTCGCCGGTTTTGTTATTGACGATTTTCAAGGCATTCAATGTGGTGTCTCCGAGACATTCGGTCGCTTCTGTATTTCGCATTATGGTAATTTTCTGATTTTTTTTCACTTTTTCCTGCATTGCTTTAGAGGCTCTAAATTCATCACGACGAACGAGTAAAATGACTTCACTCCCAAAATTACTGAGAAACATCGCTTCTTCCAAGGCAACATCACCCCCACCGATAACCACTAAACGCTGATTGCGGAAAAGGGGCAGTCCCCCGTCGCAGGTCGCACACGCAGACACGCCTCTTTGTCGGAATTTATTTTCTCCGGGAAGGCGAAGCCTTTTGGCACTAGCTCCTGTAGCGATAATGAGACTTTTTGCTTGATATTCGGTTTCTCCTACTCGAACTCTAAAAGGATGAACAGAGATGTCCACCTTATCAACCGTTTTCGTCTCCACTCTGACCCCATATTTCAGGCTTTGTTGTTTCATTTTCTGCATCAAATCGAGACCAGAAATAGCATCAGGAAATCCCGGAAAATTTTCAACTTCTGTAGTAGTGGTTAATTGTCCTCCGGGAGGCATTCCACCTGCCATAAATCCCTCGAACATTAGTGGTTGCAAAGTGGCTCTGGCGGTATAAATAGCTGCAGTGTGTCCTGCAGGTCCTCATCAAATAATAATCACGTTTTCAGTTTGTGGCATTTTTTTTGCATTATAAATAAAAAAGAATATACTTAAGATAAAGTTTTACCTTTCCTTTTCAAGATGAAAAAAATGTTGATTTTTCTCTCATTCGTTTTCTGTAGCTGTTCTAGCCTGCTTTTTGCTCAGAATATTGACTGGGATGTTGCTAAAAATCACCCTATTCAGCTATTGAATAAAGTCGTAGATGAAGCCAATGAAGAACATTCTATCCAGGATACACAATTAGATGGGACAACTTCGGCAGGAGGAGGATATAGTGGGAATCCTCAATACAGGCTGACCAACACCTTAGAATATCTCAAAAATAACATCCATCCTTACATTCAACGAATTGTTTTTATTGGATTAGCGTTGGCGACGATTTTGCTGATTTACAACGGATTTATGATGGTGACAAATCTTGTCAATAATGGTGAAGGAGAACTGAGTAAAGTGAAAAATAATTTTATTTACATCGGAATTGGGGTCGTAATTCTGACGGGATTTTACTATCTTATTGACATCGTAGTCGCAGTGATAAACCTCCTCTTTGGCTAAGACTTCTTTATCTTCTTCATCTTGTTTGCAATGAAAAAAACACTGATTAAATCCTCATTATTCCTTCTGCTTTCAGCTTTCGTCTGGCAATGTTCGACTTTCATTTTTGCTGAGCCACCAAGTATTGATAAGGATTTCCTGTCTCATCTGAAAGATGATACGATACAAGTAGACAACGTGAAAGCAGACAAAACTTTCGCAGAAAACTTGAAAAGTCTGCTCTATCCAGCAACGGGGAATAGTGGACAGCTCTGAACCACGCTGAAAGGTTTGGCGATTTGACTGATTTTAGTGTATCTCGTATATGCAGGAGCACAATTGCTCATTAGTGGGAAAAAAGCTGAAGACCTCCAAGAAGCTACAAGAAATCTGGGATATATTGCATTAGGTGCGGTATTCATTTATGGAGCCGGATGGCTCTTTGGGGATATTTTCAATCTGAACAATATGGAAGGGCTCGGAGGTATGGTAGCTGCTGCTACCGATGGCAAGAGTTCCCTCTTTTTCCAAATCCTCACGTTCCTGAAAGGAGCAGCATTTTTTTGGGCGATTTTAATGATAGTGATTACAGGATTTAGAGTGGTGATGGCTGCTGACGCTGATAAATCCAAAAAACTGGTCAGAGGGGTATTAAATGTGGTAGGAGCGTTGGTGATTATGAAAGGAGTAGATTTTGTCTACTATATTGCGAGTGTAGAAGACTTCACCGCACAAGCCGCTGAATTCATTATCAGTGCAGCCAGATTCTTCGGATATATTTACGGAGCATTGGCAGTTCTGATGGTCTTTTATGCAGGATATTCATTTATTACCGATGGAGGTGGTGGCGAAGGGTTTAAGAGAGCAAAAGCAATTCTCATCAATTTACTCGTCTCAGGGTTAGTACTCTTTGGATTTCTGCTGATTTTATATCAGGTATTCAAAGAGTTTACCTAACCTTACGAAGGACTTGAAATCAAAAACGAACTCTCTATACTACGGAGAGTTCTTTTATTTTCTCTGAGCATAGCCAATGAAATCTTGTTGTTCTCCTACCGAAAAACACAATCCGTGTTTCAATTCCCCCTATCACGCCAAAGCTCTCATCGCCATCAAAAAATCAAAAACGCTGCTCAGCAAGATTGAAAAAATGGTAGAAGACAAAGAATACTGTGCCGATATTTCTCAGCAAGTAAACGCGGTGATTGGAATGATGCAGAGTCTCAACTCTTCTATTCTCAAAGACCATTTGCTGTCGTGTGGCGTACGTGAACTCTCTTCTCACGATACTCAACAGGTAGAAACCTTCATTGAAGAGTTAGTCCGTGTCCGAGGAATTGGCAATAGAAAATAACCGTCTGATTTTTATTTCTGCTTTTTTTATCCTTCTATGAATACTGTAATTACCCCTGAACTCAAAAACCATCTCCTCCAAATCCAGAAAACAGAAATTACCGAAGCAATCGTTTACAAAAAACTTGCAAAACTGACAAAAGATACTACCAGCAAAAAAATTCTGCTCCAAATCGCGGAAGATGAGTTGAGACATTACCAAATTTGGAAATCCTACACTGGAAAAGATGTCAAAGCCAGCAAAAGAAAAATCTGGTTTTACATACGGATTACTCGCCTATTTGGGATTACCTTTTGACTTAAACTTATGGAAGGAGGTGAACGTTCTGCCGTTTTTAAGTATCAACATCTTAAAGACCTCTTACCCGAAACCGTAGCAATCCAAAAAGAGGAAGAACAACACGAATTCCATCTACTCAATATGATTGATGAAAAATCCTTACATTATCTGGGGTCAATTGTCTTGGGATTGAATGACGCATTAGTGGAATTGACGGGGGTATTGGCAGGATTAACGTTTGGGTTTCAAGATACGAAGTTGGTTGCATTTAGTGGATTGATTACAGGAATTGCCGCAGCGATGAGTATGGCAGGTTCAGAATATCTTTCTACCACAACAGAAAATAATGTAAAAATTCAGCCTCTAAAAGCTGCTCTGTATACCGGAATTGCATATATTGGAACGGTGGTAGCATTGATTTTCCCGTATTTCATTTGCAGTAATATTTATGTGGCGTTAGGAAGTACGATTACTATAGCTATCGCGATTATTGCTTTGTTTAATTTCTATGCAGCGATAGCTCAGGGGCACCCCTTCAAAAAGAGATTTCTCGAAATGGTAGCCATTAGTTTAGGGGTAGCGGTGGTGAGTTTTTGAGTAGGGTTGTTGATAAAAGCACTCTTTGAATAAGATACGCTGCTTACATAAAAAAAGGAGAGTAGAAATAGGTACTCTCCTTTTACGGTTCCCTTTGTCAGGGAATAAGAGCAAGAACTCCAACGGAAGAAAGATAACGATTCTCTTTCTTTCTGCTTGCTTTTACCAAAGCAACCAATTCTTCCAAATAAGGAGTAATGTCTTCCTTTGAAAGAAGTTCGGTATTGCTCCATGTCTCTACTATTTCTTCTGGAGTAAAATACTCCAGAGACCTGCTAAATTCCACTAGAGACACTAGATATTCAGCAGAAATGTTCTGTTTTAACATACTTAGTAAGATTTTATTGTGTTTATCTCATCAGTATATAGATAATAAATCTAAAGTCAATCAAAGTTCGTTGAATCCTCTTACATCAGTTTCTGGAGTAAGGTTTTGATATTTTCTGTCTCTATTGTGGAATTCGTCATCCCAATAGCTTTCAAAAGATAGACTTTGGCTTCATCAGCTTTCCCTATTTTGCTATAATATTCTCCCAGAGCGTGATACAAATATCCCTGCGGAGCCGTTTCAATCAATTGCAAGAGCCTCTCTTCCACTCCAAACCCATTTTTTGCAGCCAAAGCGAGCCCTACTTCCCCATACGCACAAACCGTAGCATCAGTCCCTGTGAGCAAGGTGTTGCAAACCGTAAGATAATGCTGAGCTAATTCCGGATTCTGTTGGTAGAGACTAAAATCTGTCCCTTGGATATACGGGGTGAAAAAGACCGTGGAAAAATACGCATAAAAATCTGCAGGTTTGAGTTCTGAGTATCCCAACAGCTTTTGTCGTGTGGAAAGGAGTTTTGAGGATTGTTGCAGTTGGAGATAATTGAGCAGCAAATATCTGGCAACATCCAAACGATATGCAGCAGATTGTACCTGTGAAAGATGGAGGACAGAGCTTTCATATTGGCTATTTCGATACGAGGCTACTCCAATCAGAAAAGTATATGTATCCTGTGCGGAAGTATTCAAAGTAGAAAGCATCGTCAAATACCCTATAGCAGCCTCTCGTGAAGCCGTGAGAAAATTTGCATAAGCCAACACTTGATATGGAAGAATATATTTACTGTCTTTAGACTGAGCATACAGAGCCAGAATTTTTGCTGATTGGAAGAATCCCTGTTGGAAAAGCTCTACCGATACGAGAGCATCAAAATAATAACTTGGCATATCTTGCTGCTGGGTAATCTGTGTTTTGAGAGCAGAAATTTTATTAGCAAACTCTTTGTACGTAGCATTTTGAAACTGGGAAGAAAGCTGAAAAAACTGGTCATACTTTCTCTGCATCAGGGCGAGGAGAGCATAATACCAATTTGCTTGCTCTGGGGTGAGCTTATTACTTACCAAATAGCTTTCCACTAAAGTCTGGAGAGAACTGAAAGCTGAACTGGACGATAACGGGAAGCTATTGAAGGCAATCTGTAAGTGAAGATGTGCGTCAATATGGTTCATTTCTACAGACGTCAGTTTTTCGATGAACTGTTTGGCTACAACGAATTGGTAGACATTTACCATAGCTTGCAACGTTGGGGTGATAAGTTCCACATCCTTAGTAGTAGCAAACGCTTTTTGGAGAAACTCCACATCAGTATTTTGGAGGGGAGTAGCAGGAGAAGTTGTTTCTTCTGCAGTCATCTTTGCAAAAAGTGCGTCAAAATCTGTTTCTTCGATTTCTGGAGAAAGATTGACAGTAGCTGCAGGATGGTCAAAGGAGACTTCTCACTCTTTTGTCACTACTTCATTTCGTTGTGCGTTTGACTTGACCGTATCCACAAAAATCCCTCCTACGAGAGCAAACATTCCTACTAGGCAAAGAAATCTTATTCTGGTCGACATAGAAATCGGGTGTAAAGTCTAAAGTTCAAAGTTTAAAGTCTCAAGAGAGTGAAAAGTTTTCTTTCCTCTTGAAACTTTTAACTTTCCTCTCTTGTAAGTATACTCAAAATTTTTTATCAGACAAAAAATCAGGGAGATTTTTATATATTTTGGATTGACTTTTGTAAATGTTTGTAAATGGTAAGTGTTCACTGTATATTTAAATAAGTCAATAGTTAGCAGAAAGGCTAGCATAATTTTGAAAAAAATTATGCTTACTTGTATTTCGAAGGGAATGAGCAATAGAAAGAAGTATAGCA
>JAITQZ010000077.1 GCA_031288635.1 Candidatus Peribacteria bacterium
ATCCATCATACCAAAAGTGGAATTGTGATACAACTTCGTAGAATGAGTCTTTTTTTCATCATACTATCTATTTAATGGTAAAGAACTTTAGAGGTTCAAATCCTTACAGAAGAAATATCATAGTCCTATATACTGCTTAACACCGCAACTGTTAGAAAAAGTAAAAGGAACAGAATATAATAATACTCTTTTTGTATTGATAAATCTTTCATCAACCAACATACTATTGTTGCTCATCGGTTGCAAAAAGAGAAAAGATAAAACAATCCAGCTAATATTGCTCTTGCTAGCATATCACATAACATCACCGCTATTAGAATGGACGGCACTATATAGTAAAAAGAAATATTCATGACAGCCTCATATATAGTGACAATTCCTCACACAATAATCTGTCATCGTCATAAACAGAGAAATAAAAGATTTTTTTTAGCAGGATACAATGTACGTGATAAAACTATAGCCAAAAATACCAAAAAAGGAAATGCAAAACGAACTCCTAAAGTCAGATACCATATATTTCATACTAATGGAGGTGACCATTTTGTGATAGAAATATATCAATACAAAAAGAAAAAAATTATAGAACTTAGGACAATGAAATATTTTTTCATAGATTGATGTTTATGCATTGTTCTTAGTAATCAAAATAGAGTCAGAGGATTCTTTGACTTTATCTTTATTTGCTTAAATAGCAATAGCAAGTAACCTTGGGTTAATCAACATTTAAAATGCACACTCAAATGATTATAGATTTTATTTAAAAGTGTGCATTTCGCTTGAAATTTAAAGGATTTTTTTACCCCAGTATTCACCTTCCTTAATCTTTATTTCAATGGTTTTTTATAACCGTATTTTCAGAACATTCAAAAAATCAATTAAACTAACCCTTTACTCCACAATCTCCTCGCCATCCACATACCACCCACCATTGAACGTGTCCCTTTTGATTTTTCCAATTACGGAAAGCTGGCTGGGCAACAGGTCGCATTGGTTGCCTTTTCCTCGGAACAGTACGTGAATGAGCTGGTCGCCCCATTGGGCATAGATTTTCAGATGTCCATTTCCGTTTTTTCCAACTTTTTCGACTCTGTGGACTTCAATATTTTGGAAGAGAAAGAGCGGTTCGTCGTTTCCTTCACCAAAGGGAGAAAATTTCTCAATCAGAGCGAAATTTTCGGGAGTCCGTTCGTGCGGGAAGATTTGCGTATCAATTACCATCAGTTTTTCTAAATCTTCTTCACGGATTTTTTCGGAACAGTACGCTTGCATTCTTTCTCAGAGAAGTTCCAGTTTTTCAACCTTTACGGTCAAGCCTCCTGCTCCTTTGTGGCCACCATAACGTTCCAGCAAGTCTTCGTGGGCGAGTATCATCTCAATAACATTGAAATATTCCGGTCAACGGAGACTGGCAGAAGCCATTCCTTTTTCTGCATCAATTTTGAAAATCATTGCCGGTTTGTGATATTTCTCGGTCAGTCTGCCTGCCATAATCCCGATGACCCCTTCGTGAAATTCCTCGCTTCGAGCTACGAGCAGTTTTTTTTCGAGATTGACCATTTTCTCAGCGACTTTAAAGCCTTGGTCTTGGGTTTTTCTCCTGTCGTCGTTGATAGTGTCGATTTTTTGGAGAAAGGCAAGCTGTTGTTCGCCTTCGTGGAGTAAGATATTCAAGCTATCGTAGGGCGACTGCATTCTGCCCCCCGCATTAATTCTTGGCCCGATAACGAAACCGATATGATAGGTATCCACTGGACTTTTGATGTTGAGATAGGAGAGAAATCCTTTCAAGGATGGAGGGAGCGAATCGGGAGAATGGTTGATGAGTTCGAGTCCTTTTTTTACAATACATCTATTTTCGTCTAATAGCGGAACTACGTCAGCCACTGTTCCAATTGCTACAATCGGTAAAAAGAAATTAAAAATCTGATTTTTTTTCTTATTGTCCAAGGTGCATTTTGAGAGTAAGGCATTGATGAGCTTAAATGCTACTCCGACTCCGGCGAGCCCTTTGAAAGGATAGGAAGGCGAACAAAGCGGGTCAATGACGGCGAGTGCAAGTGGAAGTTCGTTTAAGGGTTGATGGTGGTCGGTGATGATGACGTCAATACCCAAGGTTTTCGCATAGAGTGCTTCTTCGATGGAAGTAATCCCATTATCAACGGTGATTACCAAGTCTATCCCTTTGGTTTTCATTTCCTCGAGGTGTTTAGTTTTTAGTCCGTAGCCGTCTTCTTTTCTATTGGGATACATAATACTGACCTGAGCATAGTTAAGAAAATACCTGAGAAATTTGTACAGGCAATAGCTCGCGGTGATACCGTCCACATCATAATCCCCGAAAATTATAATCTTTTCGCCGTTTTTCATTGATTGAATGATATGGTCAACTGCTTTTTTCATATCGTGGAGCAGGAAAGGATTGTGCCAACAATTTGTGAAACTTGGTTGGAAAAATGCCTCCGAATCAGTAGGGATATTTCTGATTTGGAGTAGTCTTTGGATAAAGGGAAGTTCATAAGAAGTATTGAGTAATTCGTATTTCATCGTAAAGTTTAGTGTAGATTTTTGAGTGAGGAATGCAAGGAGGTTTTTGTTTAACAACTTTTTGTTTACTAAAATCCGCCCCCACTGAACCAGTGGGAACGGAAGCTTTAAGATGGAGAACTAGAATTTGCAGCCTAGAACCAATAACGGTTCTGTTTTCCCTTGTCTAAAGAGAAGGTCGCCCTGCAAATAAAAGTTTTTTGGAAGTTGCTGGGTAATCCCAACACTTCCATAGAGTTTCTTTTGCAACACATTGTCATACCAGCCCGAAAGCTGAACCTCTCCGTTTTTCCATAAGGATTTTGTTGCACGAAGGCGGATAGTGATTTCATCTGACTTCAGTCTGTCGTAGTAGCAATACATCGGTGAAACATCGACATTTACTACTGGATTTGACCAGAAGACCATTATGTACGGACAATAGAACGACATTTGGTCATTGTTATCGAAGAATCCATACTCCATCGCTGCATAAAGCGATAGATTTTTGGTAAGACTTACTGACCAATAGAGGTCGAAGAAAGCAATACGTCCGAGGCCTTCCGTTTGGAAGTCGGTCATACGATAGCCTCCGAGACCGAAGCCGGATTTGTGCTGTACATCCACAGAATAGAACACTGACCATTTGTCGGACGTCTTTAGTCCGAATAAGGAAGCATAGCCTGTCCCTGTCTGGATATTCCCTGACAACGTGAAAGAAGGTGTTTCTTTCGTGGCGTTGTTGTTTACACTTGTAGAGTCGCTTTGAGCTACTACTACATTACTCACACTCATAACGGTGGCGATAATCGCCAATAACATACATCTTTTCATGTTTATTAATTTTGTGTTTACTTTTTTGTTTTTCAATATGATTTTTTTTATTTACTTATGTAGTATAATGATATATATATATCAAAAGTCAAGAGAAAGTGAAGTTTTTTTGTATGTTCCATATTTTACAGATGAGAAGGTAGGGAAAAGAAGTATTTTATTGAGGTAAGGGCTAGTGAAAAAACTTTTTCTTGTAAAATCTCGCTAAATCCGTAAATAGAAGGCAGTTTTATTTCCTCTTTTTTTTATGTTTACGCTTATTAAAACGCTTATCGACTTTATTTTGCATATTGACCAACATTTGGACTATTTCGTGAGTGAGTACGGGATTTTAACTTATGCAATCCTCTTTGGGATTGTCTTTATTGAAACGGGAGTGGTGGTGATGCCTTTTCTTCCGTGAGACTCTATGCTCTTTGCTGCGGGGGCATTGGCAGCGATTTCGGAAGGATTGAACGTGCGAGGACTT
The DNA here is from genome assembly GCA_031288635.1 of Candidatus Peribacteria bacterium. Next base: position 3,830 of record JAITQZ010000077.1, read on the forward strand.
CGAGGATTGATGTTTGTAGCTGCGGTGCTGGGAGATACAGTGAATTATGAGATTGGGCGTTATCTCGGAAAGAAGGCGTTTACCAAGTATCCCAGGATTTTCAAGCCTCAGTATCTGGAAAAGACAGAGTCGTTTTATGAAAAGTATGGACCGATGACCATCATTTATGCACGTTTTGTGCCTATTGTCCGTACGTTTGCTCCGTTTGTTGCAGGAGTAGGAAAGATGAAGTACTGAAAATTTCTCTCCTATAATGTTGTTGGAGGATTTGCACGAACGTCTTTATTTATTCGAGTAGGATATTTTTTTGGGAATGTGGACTTTGTCAGAGAAAATTTTTCGTTGATTATCCTCGCAATCATTTTTATTTCTGTAGTACCAATTGGGATTGGACGGTTGCTGGAATGGAGGAAAGGAAGGGAAGAGAAGAAAGCTGAAAAAAACTAAAATTCTGGCTTGATTTATTGATATATATATATACTCTTTTACACATAGCTTTCTTTTATTTTTTTACCAATATATCTATGTACAGAAAGATTCTTTGGCGAAATGTCTTTGCAAGTCTCCTTCTCCGAATGCTTTCTTTCCTTTTGGGGTTAGCTAGTTTCAACACTTTTTCACTAGGTTTGGTGGTCAACGGAGTACTCTTTGGAATTGTAGCTTTATTATTTCTCTGTGCGGGAGCTGGGATATACGGAAATAAACAATGGACGCTTAGCTTTTCCAAAGTGTTTTGTATAGTGTGGGGAATTCTTCTCATCGTCGGAGCTGTACTATTGACGCTCAAAGCAATGGGAAACCGACGTGGATTTTGGGAAAGTGCAGATATACCTATTATAATTGTTTTGCGATGCTTCGTCCTCTTGAGTATCTCTTTCATTTTTTCTCTCGAAAAGCAGATGAAAATTGAGAAAAAAACTACTACTGCTCCTCGAAGAATTGGGCTTTCTGCGTTTGTAAGTTTAGTGGTAGTACTTGTTGCTTACTTCTCGATAGGAAGATGGCTGCAACAGGTGCCTGAAATAGCAGATACGTATTTTGATAAAATACGAGAAGATCCTGATTTACCTGAGGAAGACAATGGCTACGAACAGCTCAAAAAGTTGATTGGAAGTAATGATAATGAGTTGACCGATGAACAAATGGAAAAATATCCTTTTGTTTATAGGAATCAGGAGATGGAAAGTACCACCTCTTCCACAAACGCTGGGATGACGGAACTCGGGAACCGTACTATAATTTACAAAGGTACTATTAGTCCAACTTCTCCTGAGTATGTACAAGCTCCCCTTCAATGGCAATGGTATGAGTCACTACATTCATCAGGACACTATGCCAGCTTTGTAGACTTACTTTCCGCTCACCCAGCACTACGAGATGAACAAAAAGTTCACATCTTGGAAAATTCAGATTTTTTTTACCGTTTGACAGAAATTGTGGAGATGGAGCGATATAATCACGACTATTTCTTTTCTCACATCCTTTCCTCTCTTCAATCTCTGGAAAGAGTAATGAGTCGTCTCGTAGCCTATTACGCTGACAACGGAGACCTCGAAACTGCAGTGAAACTCAACATTCTCGCCCTAAAACTGGGGGACAAATTTTTTTCAACGTATCATTCACTGGTAGATGGGATGAGTGCAGTAGTAAACTTAAGAATTTCCGCAGATACCACGCAATACTTACTTACGTATGAGCTCTCCCCTGCACAAAAATCAGCTTTATTGGCGACTTATCAGAGTATCCTAACAGAGTCTCCTGAGATTGCTACAAAAAACCTCTTCATTGGAGACTATCGAAGTATGATGGATTTGACCCACGGATTTACTCCTACTGCTCCAGAAGGAGTCGAAATGGTTGGCTTAGGTGGAAGTAATATCTTACTGTCTATCACCAACACTATTCCTCTCCTTATGTACAGATTCCCCTTTTCTGATACTCCCTTGACAATAGCAAAATATCAATACGCTATGGCTCACGCCCAAGAGACAAATAAAAGCGAAGAGAGCGAGAAAGCAGTATGGAAGACGATTGGATTTACTTTTGATGAAACGTCTGATTTTCATCTCTTACAACCACGAAATCTTTATAATCTTATGGGAAACCTTTCTCTACAGGGGTTCATCCCCCGTTTCAGAGGAGCTGAAATGTTGAATGTACTGTATCAGGAAAAAGAGTTTATTATCTCAACGTTGGAAGCTCGCTTATCTTCTGAAGCCCCTCTCTAGTCTCAAAATTTGCTTTCTTTTATTTTTTTACCAATATATCTATGTACAGAAAGATTCTTCTTTGGAACAAAGTCGCCAGTGCTATTATGCGAATACTCTCTGCGTGGCTTTTTGTAGCGAGCTATACTTGCTTGAGTGTTTGAGCAGTAAGACAGGGATTGGTGTCGCTGTTGTTCGCAGTAGCATTTTTGCTTTCTGGGATTGGTGTATTTAGCCAGAAACAGCGGACATTTGCGGGGATTAAAGCATTTTTTATCCTTCTCGTTATTCTCGGGATAGGCGGAGGAATGCTGATAAAAATCAAGCATACTCCCCTCTCGTTTGGGATTCAAGAAGGGATTTGGATTTGTTGTTTGCTGTTCTTAATCAGCTTTATCATTACTTTGGAAATACAACAAAGAAGACTGAAAACTTCTTTGGCAGAGCTCCCAGAAAATCAAAAATCTGATAAGAAACAACGGGTATCGGCTTTCGTGGTGTTTGTCGTCGTAAGTGTGTTAACCGTGGTTTACTTCATTATTGGAAAGCAAGTACAAACGGTGCCTTTTGTGCCAGATACGTATTTTGATAAGACACGAGAAAATCCGAATTTATCTGAAGAAGAAAATGGATACGAACAGCTGAGAAAACTGATTGGAGATACGACCAATCCCTTGAGCGATGAGCAGATGGAAAAGTACCCTTTTGTGTATAAAGCGGAGGAGGGAAATGGTGCCAGAGAGATTGGAAGTTCAGCAGGATATGGAAATAAACTTTCTCCAACAGACCCTAATTATTTAACCGCTCCCAGACAACGAAGTTCTACCAATAGAAAATATGGGGAACCTGAAGAAAGGTTCTCTACCTTTGCAGAACTCCTAACTAAATATTCTGACATACGAGATATGGAAAAAGTGGAAACGTTAATGCAATCAGATTTCTTTGACCGTTTGGCAAAGATTGTAGAGATGGAACGAAAAAATACTGATACTACCCTACCACAACTTCAAAATATTCAAACTATTGAAAGGGTGATGTTATGTTTAGTCGCATATTATGCGGATACGGGAGATTTAGAAACAGCTGTAAGGCTGAATAGTATCGCACTTAAGCTTGGTGATAAATATCTTTCTAGTTATGGCTCATTTGTACAAGGATTGATTGGAATTGTAGTTAGCAACTTGGCGGTAAATGGGACTGAATATCTTTTGAGTCGTTACGAGCTGCCCGAAGAACAGAGACTTGCTTTGCTGGAAACGTATCAGAAGATTATGACCACCAATAGAGAGGAAGCAATGAGAAATATTTCCAGAGGAGAATATCACGCGATATTGGAATTTGCGAATGGTTTTAAGTTCGATAACCCTGATGAGATTGACCAAATTGGAGGTGGCAGTCAGCCTATCGGGATATCTGCTTTAGGAGCCTTATTTTTGAGAAAACCTTTCTATGATAGAGAACTGACTCTTGCCCAATATAAATACGCATTACAGCAGGGAACTGAATCGTTATTACAAGGGATACCTATGAAAGAAATGTTTAGACAAATCGGTATCAATTCTGATTCAGAAGACTTTTTTGAGAGACCTCAAGCTCGAAATCGGTATAATATTGCAGGAGATATTGTGCTCTCTGCACTCCTTCCTCGTTTGGAAGGTAGCAATGCAATGTTGAATAGTCTCTACGACTTCAAAGACTTCATTGTTGGGAAATTGAAGGGAATATAATCAAATGTTTTTCCCAACCCTTGAGATACAATGTTTTGTTTGTTTTCTGAAATATATTCGGACGCACTATTGGTGCGTCCCTACTGGAACGTAATGACATTTGCGTGATGACATTTGCGTAATGATATGTATATTTGCGTGATGTGAAAAATGTATAATGTACTGTAGGGACGCTCCGATAAAGCGTTCGAACAGTTTATTTTCCATCGCATTAGAATATTACATCATATTTTCGTATGAAACCTCGTTATTTTTTTAGCATCATTTCAAGAGATTTTTTACAGATATTTTTATAAAAGTAAGTCTTTTTTTGCAAAAAAAAAAATTCTGAATATACTTAAGAGGAAAGAAAAAAATTAAAAGAGGAAAGTATACCTCTTGTGTTCCTCAAAACCTTTAATCTTTAATCTTTCCTCTTTAATCTCTCCTCTTATTACAATGCCTGATACCCCTCTTACTCCGCAAATTCCCGCTTCTACACCAGCAGGAACACCGCCTGCCCCAGCACAACAGCAAGCTCAACCTGCAAGAACGCCACCTGCTCCCCTTTCTGCGGACCCGATTAAATATCTGGAATCTCTTTTTGATATGATGATTAAATACGATAGTTCGGATATTTATTTGACTTATGGAGAAGAGCCAACGCTGAGGATTTTTGGAGAAGCAAGAAGACTTCAAGGAGTAGCGAAATTGGACGACCAGACGTTGAATGCTGTAGCCAACTATATGATGACGGAGGAAGATAAAAAAAACTATGATACCAATCTGGCTTGTGATATCGGTATCTCGATGCACGGCAGGCGTTATAGGGTGAATATTTCTCGTCAGAGAGACCATATCATGATTGTAGCCAGACTTTTGGAAGAGAAGGTACCAACTATTGATGACAGAAAGCTGCCTCAGATTTTTAAGCAGCTTACCCAAAAAACGAATGGCGTGATTTTCGTGGCAGGTCCTACCGGTTCAGGTAAATCGACGACTCTCGCAGCAATGATTGAAGAAATCAATATGACCAAGCCAAAACATATTATTACGATTGAAGACCCGATTGAGTACGTCTTTGAGCCGAAAAAATCGATTTTTGAGCAAAAACAGCTTGGAAAGGATATTGTGAGTTTTTCGGGGGCGATGAAGTATGCGTTGAGGCAGAGACCGGACGTGATTCTCTTTGGGGAAATTCGTGATACGGAATCGGTGAGAAATGCAATCGCTTTGGCGGAAACAGGACATCTGGTGATGACTACCATTCACTCAAGGTCAGCAGAACAGAGCGTGAATAAGATTATTTCGATGTTTCCGGCAGACGAGCAACCTCAAATCAGAAATCAGCTTTCTGAAAATATGACTGCAATTATCATTCAGAAACTCGTTAGAAAAGCTGATGGGAAAGGGATGGTACCTGCTCACGAGATTTTGCTCAATAATACCGCAGTGGAGAATACGATTAGAGAGAATAAGCTGAACCAATTGAAGAATGTGATGTATACCAATAGGAATATAGGAATGCAACTTTTGGAAGATAATCTCGCTACCTTGGCTGAACAAGGATTGATTACTCCAGAGCAAGCGATGGCTAATGCCAACGACCACGACCACGTGAAAAGAGAATTACAGACAAAAGGATTTCAGATATAAGAAAAACTCTCATTTTAAGACTATAATGTATCCGTTTTCGAAACCATACCTGTCCCCAAATGAAATTATACCTACAATAGCACTCTCCCAGTGGGAGTTTTTTCTATTTTCCCGAGTTTCAGTAATAAGGGTTCAATATCCTCTTCCAGTGATTTTTCATTGACTCCTAATTGTGCCGCCAGAGCTTTAGCTCCAAGGGGGCGGTCGTAGTGGGCAAGGACTTCCAAATAGTGTTGGTGCAGCGGAGTCATTCCGCCTTCTTTGATTTGTGAATGGATTAAAAAAGCTGACCGAACCTCTGAAGTCAGCGTTTCATAGCCGTGATTGACACAGAAATCTCTGATTTTAACGCACAAATTGTGGATTTCACGAGGGACAGAGTCAACTTTTTTTGCTATTTCTGAGAGCAGAGCAGGCGTTTCGAGGTCGATATGATAATGATGCAGATATCTTTCGATGATTATCTGTTTCTCCTCGAAGGTGTAGTCGGTGAAATGGAAGGAATAAATGCACCTGTTTTTCATCGGCTGAGAAAGCATTTCGGGTTTGGTTGTCGCTCCGATAAGGGTGAAGGGATTGATGGGGATTCTGACGCTTCCGCCTTCGGGCATTACCATATCGATGACAAAATCTTCCATCGCAATGTAAAGGACTTCTTCGACTGTGGGTCTTAAGCGGTGAATTTCGTCGATGAAGAGGATATCCCCCGTTTCTAGGCTGTTGAGAATGCTGACGATTTCGCTTGGTTTGCTGATTGCGTATGCGGTAATTGCTTTCATCTGCACGCCGAGCTGGTTAGCGATGAGGTGGGCCATTGTTGTTTTTCCAAATCCGCTCGGTCAGGAGAACAGGATATGTCCCAAGATTCCTGCCCTTTTCTGAGCGGAACCGATGGCGGTTTTCAGCATTTTTTTGATGTGTTCTTGTCCGATGAAATCCGAAAAATTGTCTGGTCTGGTTTGAGGAGCAGGAGCTGAAAGCTGAGTTGTATCGATTTTTTTGATTTCCATAGTGTTGGGTTTATGGTTTTGGGGAGAAAATGCAAGAAAATTAGTCATCTGTAAAAAATTCTATTCTTCTGAAGGTGTTATTACTGCAAGATGCATATCCATCTCAAAAATTTCATAATTTATAATAGAAATCTCTTTCTGGATGAAAAATATAATATCCGTCGCCTCTTTCATAACATACCTCTTTACCTGATGATACAGAGATAAAGCTTCTATCATTACATACAATTTTCGTAAAGAACTCCTTATTTTGTTGCTGGTTTTCTATGGTAGTTGCCAAAGTTTCTCCTTTTTGAAAAGGAATAACTTGAATATAAGATCTAGTGGTGATTATGTTTACATTGGCTCAAAGAAGAGGAAACTTTTCTCTTGCACCCGTAGAATTGAGAGGATGTAAATATAATCCATAAACACTATCACCACTAATAAAAAATGCAGCATCTCTTTCAGGGAACAGAATATGGGCTTCTGGATTGACACATCATTCATCTTCCCATAATTTCAAATTTCGTAGAGGAATTGTATATACTGCTTCATACCCAGTTACATCGTTGCACCTTATGGGAGAAACGATAGTATCTTCATCGGGATAGATTCCACAATGTCCCCTTTATTTTGTAAACGGTAAAATTCTTGCATTTCCATAGCATTATTCTCGTGAAATCTCACAACATCATAATTTTTTGGAGTCATATTTGTAATAAGTATAGGATTGTATCTTTATACTGTGAAGTACATCCTTGTATAAAGAGGATAATCGATACCCGAAAAATTATTGCATATTTCATTAGAAAGGTATTATAATAAAACTCCCTTACGTGAACGCAAGGGAATATACATAATAATGAAACTAATTCAAGCCAATAAAGCAAGCGGTTAATTTGTTTTTATTTGCGAACGCTTGAAATCGGACTTTCTTTTGCTATACTTCTCCGTAGTTTTTACCCGCATTCCACGATGAAATCCTTTTCAACTTTCAGCTTTTATTCTTATGCTTTCGACTACGAAAAGCTCGTTGCTACTTTTAGCTATCGCTTTGATGAAGAGGTTTTTACGGAAACGGTACATTTTTCCACGCCTGTTAGAGCGATGAGAATGGACATTGATGAAGCAGTGATTGATGAGTTGTTGAAGCATATCCATATTGCCGTAGGGATTTCCTACTACAAGCTCTCCCCTACTGCGAAGGTTCAAGTTCCTGAATGGCGGACTGAGGAAATGCTGAAGTTTTGGCAGATGTTTTATGTGCAGGGATTGGGGGAATTTATGGTGGTGAATGGGTTGAGTCCGACAGAGGTGGCAAAGTTTGCTGTAGAACCCCTTGAAAAATCCCCCCTTCCCCCCTTTACAAAAGGGGGCGTAAAGAGCAAATCACGTAATATGAAAACGGACACTCTCCTTTTCTTCTGAGGATGAAAAGACTCGCTTGTCAGTGTTGAACTGCTCAAACAACAACAGAAACCCTTTACGCTCCGAAGTATGGGCAACTTGCCGTTGCACGCTCTCGCTGCGAGCAAGGTGGACGCTTCTAGGATTATCCAGACTCGTCAACTTGACCCGAAACTTTTTGAGATGAATAGCAGCTGAGAATGGTATAACGGACACGTTCCAATTACGGGAATTCTGTCTTTTATTTCCCTATTAACGGCGTATCTGTATGAGTTTGATGAGATTGTTTTGTCCAACGAGAAATCTGCGAATGTGGGAAATATGCTACTGGACGGTGTGGAAATCAATCATCAACGAAGCAAAAGCGAAGCATTTGAACAAGCATTTCAGTGATATGTCAAGAAAAGTCTGACTTTTCAACCTCGTTATTATTCCCTTTTACGTAAACGGAGCGAACTGCGTATTGTGGCGGAATTTTGCAAGTACCCGCAGTATTTTCATTCGTTTTCGTCCTGCAATAGAAATTTCCATTTGACGGGAAGCAAACTTACTGGCGACCAGCTCCGATGTGGGAAATGTCCAAAATGTGCGTTTGTTTACACGATGATGAGAGCATTCTTGCCTGCGGAAACGGTGAACGACATCTTTGGAAAAAATCTGTTTACTGATGAGGCATTGCTACCACTATTTCACGAGCTGCTCGGAATTGAAGGATGCAAGCCGTTTGAATGTGTCGGAACGGAGGAAGAGATGAGGGAAGCTTTTGCCTTGGTGAAGAAGCGTGGATTTTTGTCTGAGGAAGCAGCAATACAACAACTCGTGTAAGCATAATCAGCTTTATTTTTTTCTGTGATAATGAAATCCGATTTACAGATTTCCAAAGAAAATCGTTGAAAAATAAACATCACAACATCTTCTGGAACTCCAGAAGATGTTTTTTACTTAGAAATATTTCCTTCCTTTCAATTCATCGGGAAAATGCTGGTTGTCGGTTTTGATGGTGCCGTCAGATTGGCGACCAGCGTCATTATTGTGGGCGTAGACATAGCCAGAACCGTAGCCCAAGTCCTGCATAAGTTTGGTGGGAGCGTTGCGGATGATGAGAGGAACGGGCAGATTTCCGTAGTCTTGAACGTCTTTCATCGTCGCAAGGTCGATTTTGTAGGTGAGGTTGTTTTTGGGGGCTTTCGCGAGATACAAGGCAAGCTGAAACAGGAAAATCCTGCATTCGGGCATTCAGATTTTCTGTACGGCGTCATAAACTTGGTTAGCGAGGAGCAAGGCGTTATTATCGGCGGGACCAATGTCTTCTGAAGCAAAACGCAGCAGACGACGAGCGATGAAACGTGGGTCTTCTCCTCAGACCAACATTCTTTGAATTCGATAACAAGCAGCGTGGGGGTCGCTATCACGCAACGACTTGTGGACGGCAGAAATGATATTATAATGCTCTTCGCCGTCACGGTCGTAATACATCGGTTTTCAGAAGGCTTTTTGAATAATTTCTGGGGTAATTTCGCCGTCTTTTGCCAACATCAATGAGGTTTCGAGCAGGTTGCAAGCGTTACGAAGGTCGCCGTTTGAAAGAGCGGCGAGTGTTTTGAGGAGGTCATCGGAAAGAGGAGTCTGAATTTTCTCTTGGTTTTGTTTGAAAAATTGGATAATATCCTCTTCTTTCAAGGGTTCAAACACCAGCACTTTTGCACGAGAAAGAAGGGCATTGATAATGGTGAAGCTAGGATTTTCGGTGGTGGCTCCGATTAACGTGATGAGTCCGCTTTCCACGGAAGGGAGCAGAGCGTCTTGTTGAGCTTTTGTTCGACGGTGAATTTCATCGAGAAAGAGCAGGGTCCTTTTGTTGTAGGATTTATTTTTTTCAGCCAGTTCGAGAATTTTGTTGAGGTCTTCTTTTCTACTCTTGACTCCAGAGAGTTCAAAAAAATCTGCCTCTAATTCGTGGGAAAGAATAGTTGCCAGCGTAGTTTTTCCACATCAGGGAGCCCCTCGGAAAATCATTGAAGGGATTTGTCCTTTTTCGAGAAAGGAGCGAATAGTTTGGCGAATTCCGTCTTGTCCGACCATTCCTTCAAGAGCAGTCGGGCGGAGAGCGTAGGCAAGAGGTTGTTGAGGCATTGGAGAGAACGGAGGAAGGGGTAAAGCGGATTTTTTGAGAATTTCCACAATATTATCCTACATTTTCTGTAAAAGTTTTCAAGTACAGAATAACAAAGTACCCAAAAATACGAGAAAAGTCAATCACGGACTACAGTAAGAAATTTTGTAGAAAGTATTGACTTTCGATAGGGAATCAGTATGTTTGAAAGTAGTCTAGTCAGACAAATGTTCCGACTGGAAAAGGTGTATAAATCCTCTTTGCGTTTGTTGCGGTAGGGAATTCCGGGTTCCCAGAAACTTCCGGCAAGTGAGAGGGGTCTCTCTTATGCTTAGTATCGTTGGAGAATTACGACGAGCTAAACAAGGAGAGTTTGCGGGGAATACGGTCAATGCCCCCGCATATCAAAATCCTGAATATATACCTAACCAGAATCCGTAGCGGAATCTGTAAGGTAACAGGTCTAGTTGGACCCTGTATGTGAATTTGGTAGCTTCTACCATAACTGCAGGATTAGTAAATACCGTATTACTCCACTAGGGATGCTTTGGAAACAAGCATCCATTTTTTTGTTTTTTTCGTACAGACCTCCCGGCACTTCGTGCCATCCCTCCCGCAGTTCTGCGGGACTTCACTTCGTTTCGCCTTTGCAGGGGGGAACGCTACAAATGTTGTAGCGTGATAATGCAAGTAGCGGTTCCCCCTGACAAGGGGGAGGGAGGAGGACGAGATGTTAAGTTTACGAGGACGACGGAAGGGGGTTTGTCAGCACAAAACCAAAATCAGAACCGCTACAAAATAATAGTGTAAGTTGCAGTTCCTCCTGACTAATGTTAAGCAGCTTTTTTGATTTTGTTGAGTTGTCTTTTGATGTCGTGTCTTTCTATTCTGTTTTTCAGATTCTTCCTCCCCTCATTATAGATGGTTTCACCTGGGATATGATGCCAATCTCTATCGGAAGACCTTCCCGTCGTCTGCTTCTTAATTTTCTCTTTTTTCTTCTGATAAAATACTGGGGCAGAAGCACTGATACTTTTGCCATTTCCTCCGCTACGGGTATGCCCTTTCTGATATGCTCTATTCGAGGGAATAAATACAGGATTGTCCACTTCATTTTTATGTTCATCATAATAATAGTCTACATAGTTGTATTCTCCTCATCTTGGGTCGTCAGAAGACATTACCGCGAATAAATCATCTTCTACGGCAGGCATTGCACTACGAGGAGCTTTTCTAGCACGCACGTAATAAGCAGGAATTTCTTTGATGGTTGTATCTTCTTCATCGGCAGGGATATAATTTTCTTCTTTATCAGCATCAATGCTGGCGATAAGTTCATTTTCTCGGTCTTCGTTATCCACAATATCATTGAAATGAGTCTGATTTTGTTCTTCCCGTTCTCCATCATCATTCAAGATTCCGAATAACTCGTTGTTTCTTCTGCCTTCTCCTTGTTTGGAAGCTGGAGCGGGATAATGAAATTCTTCCCTCTCACGAGGGTCTGCATAATAAGTTTTGTGTTTCATTAGAGTTTAGAATAGAGTAAAATAACATACCCTACAAGTATATCCCTCCAGCAGAAATTTTGCAAAAATCTGACAACTTTTTTAGCATTTTTCTCCCCATTTTTTGGGAAAAGGTATGCAATTAGCTTGAAAATCCAAACGAAACAAATATATTGGGAAAAAGACAAAATAGGAACGTCAAAATAGCATCCTCAAAATTCTTTCCTCTTTTATCCCCTGCAGTTCTGCAGGGTCACGTCCTCGCAGGACTGCGGGACGTGATTTCCTCTTTTACCTTTCCTCTTTCCTCTCAATGTATATTCCTCTGCACGGACATAGCACCTTTTCTTTTTTGGAGGCGATTAGTCATCCGAAAAATATCGTGAAAAAAGCCGTGAAACTCTGATTGCCAGCAATCGCGATTACGGATTATTACGGGATGTATGGAATTCCAGCTTTTTATCTGGCTGCAAAAGATACTGCCAAGGAGCATCCTGCAGGGAAAGGACTCAATGCCATTCTTGGGGTGGAAGTCTGATTTGTATTGGATTTGAAGAGCAATTATTTTGGAAAGGCGATTGGAAATATTTGTTTGTTGGCATATGAAGATGTGGGGTATTATAACTTGATGAAGCTGACCTCTTTTGCCAATCAGGAAGGAATTGAGGAGAAGCCGAAGATTGATTTTGCGGTGCTAAAGGAGTATAGCGAAGGGTTGATTGTATTTTATGGAGGAAGTGAAAGCTGGATTGGAAAGCTGATTAGCTCGGGAGAGAGTGAAGAAAATATTTTGGAAATTCATCAGATGTTGCAGGAGGTGTTTCAGGAAAATTGTTATCTAGAGATTACCGCACAGGACGAAGAGGTTTTTCCTGAGCTCCCAAAAATCAATCAGTTTTTACTCCATATGTCCAGAAAGACCGATACGCCGTGTATCGTGAATAATAATTATTTTTACCCTGAAGCAAAGGACAAGAAAACGCGAGAAATGGCGTTGGCGATTAAGGACAATATGAAAATGTACGACTCGGCGAGAAGGCAGCCTGCTGGACAGTATCATATTATGACGGAAGAAGAAATTAGAAAAATCTGTTTGGACAATGGGTATAAGGAAGAGCAAATCGATGAACGAGTGAAAAACAACGAAAAGATTGGAGAACAAGCTCACGTAAAGCTTCAGCTTGGACAGGAACTTTTTCCGAAGTATGAAGCTCCAGAGTTTATCGTAGATGCGTATGAGAGACACAAAGAAGACTTGATTGTAAAAATGGAGTGATAAAAAAAAGACCCTGTAAATATTCTAATTAAAAGTATTGCAAAGGGGCAGGAAATGGATTGTTTGTGTGTTCAGAAATAGTTGAGAGTACAAATTCAAAGATGCATATCGTGAGTCATAAAAATTACTATGAAAAATACTGACAAAGAATAACTTATGATTATAATAAAAGCGAGTTTCCCTGAACATTAGTAAATGTAGAATTTAATATGAATTCTATAGAAAAAGATATAAGTCGACTAGACGACTTATTAAAGAGAATAGAAACAACAGAAAAAAATATTGAAGATTTTAATTATGATGATTTACGATAATGAAAACAATCGCACTAAAAGAATTTTGAACAGTATTATCATCAAGGGTTATTGCTAAACAAATTTCGAAGCAATCTCTTGAAGAAGGTTTTAACGTAATATTTGATTTTTCGTGAATAAAATTTTTAGGAACATCATTTGCTGATGAATTATTTGCTAAACCGATTTCGGAAGGTATTAAAAATTTCAAAATAACTAATATCGAAAATGCAGATATAAAAAAAGTTATCATATTTGTATCAGAATCAAGAAGGAATAAGGTAGCATATTAAGTGAGGATAAAAAAAACCTATTAGGAAGTAAAACTTTTCAAAAGTTGCTTTTTTTTGGACTAATATAAACAAAAAAAGTTAATTTCTCTTGCAAAATAAAAAAAATTTGATTATAATTCTATCACTTGAGTGAAGAATTTTAACTTGATAATCTAATTTCTTTTCTAAAAGGTTGCTGACTTGGAGCAAAATCTACCAGGGATGGGAGTCGAACCCACACAACCGTGAAGTTACCAGATTTTGAGTCTAGCATGTCTACCAATTCCATCACCCTGGCATAGATTGGCAGATTTGCTCCATCAACGTAAGGGAGTATATGAAATCAGAAAAAAAAATCAACGGGAAAATGCACAAAAAGAAAACCCCGATAAAAACCGGGGTTGTTTTTTGATTTATGTGCTTCATATTTTTTCTTTTTGTAGGTTCTTATATTTTACTACAGATAGTATACTCCATATTGCTTTCCCTATTGCTTTCCCTATTGCTCTGAACAATCGGAAGAGTGATACCAAGATGAACAGGGTGTTCACCACCGGGAAAGAGGAATAAAATAATATGCCCTCTAAATCTGGTAATTCTTCCTCTAAACCAATCCTACAGAGTAGCAAAATTATATTTCCCAGAAAAGGAAGGTACCAACACACAAATGCAGCAGTTCCCCACGGGAATGCATAAACTGGAGCGATATAATAAGCTCCTACCAATAATATTACAAGGCTGGCTACCCAGAATAGTTCTTCGTGTTTTTTAATTGTATTTTTATTCATATTTTTACTTTTTTATGTTTAATATTTTTTTATTTTAGATAAAGAGGTTATACTGATATATATATCCAATGTCAAGTGGAAATGGAATAAGTGTTCAGGGATTGCTAATATAGATATTATTGCTTGAAATTAAGATAAAAAAAATGTAGAAATAAGTATTTATTTCTATATCATAATCAAATGGAATGTAAAAAATGTTGATGAGTCGCTTTTCACAAAGCGTGATTTGTGAGATGATTACAAAGATACAAATGCA
>JAITQZ010000035.1 GCA_031288635.1 Candidatus Peribacteria bacterium
TCCACATATTTCTCCAAAATAGCTTTTTGATATTCCGATTTCATCACTTTTAGGTCAATACTCCCCTGCTTCGCATCTAAAAATCCCAAACATTCCACGGCTCTAAAAAGCGGACTCTCCACTAATTCCTGCACCTTACCCGTATACAATTTTTGCACACGGTCCAAGGTATCCTCTAGAGACTTCAAAAGGATATCCTTAGCGTCATTCAAAGAAGTCTGAAGAGTAACAGAAGTCGTAGAAGATTTCGCCGCAGAAGTACTCACCGTCAACGTAGCCGCCGTTGCTCCCCCCAATAGAGAAGAAACCGAAAATACCAGTGTAAAACCTACCAAAAGGGCTTTAAGAGAGAAAGAAAATTTCATCGTACTTAGAAAAAGAAATAAAAAGTGGTACCTTATCTCTTTAGAAGTTAGGATTTTCAAACGTAATTTCAAGTTGAAATTTCAAGTTGAAATTCAAAGACAAAAACATAAACATACATTGATAATGAATCTTTGAACTTTGAACTCCAATCTTCCAGCTTTCCTCTTTTATCTTTAGACTTTCCTCTCTAAACTTTTACCTTTTAACATCACCCCCAATGGTCCTCATTCCTACCGTTATCGAAAAAACCAAAAATGGAGAAAGAGTATACGACATCTATTCTCGCCTCTTGGAAGACAGAATTATTTTTCTTTGAGACCCCATAGAGTCTCATTTCGTCAACACAGTCATCGCCCAAATCCTTTTTCTCGAAAAACAAGACCCCAGCAAAGATATCACAATGTATATCAACTGTCCTGGCGGAGAAGTGTATAGCGGAATGGCACTTTATGACACAATGCAACATGTGAAATGTGACATTTCTACCGTATGTGTAGGACTAGCTGCTTCAATGGGAGCAGTATTACTAAGCGGAGGAACCAAAGGGAAAAGGTTTGCACTCCCCCACAGTAAAATTATGATTCATCAGCCATTAATTTCTGGTGGAGGAATTAGCGGACAAGCTACCGATATCCAAATCGAGGCAGAAGAGATGCTCAAAGTAAAAAAAATTCTGACCGAAATCATCGCAAACAATAGTGGACAAAGCTATGAAAGGGCATTGAATGATATGGAAAGGAACAATCGAATGGCGAGTGAAGAAGCTCTGAAATATGGAATTATTGATAAGATTATAAAATAATAAAGTCAGAACCTACAAATACTCTTTCAAACAGTCAAACTCTCCAGATTTTTGTAGACTTCTCAACGCATTTTCGTGTAATTGTCTCACACGTTCTCTAGTAATTTTTAATTCCCCAGCAATCTCTCCTAAACTCATCTCTTGACACCCAATCCCATAATGTAGCTTGAGAATCTCTACTTGTCTCTCAGACAAGGGAAACCTTTTTCTTTGTAAACATCTCTTAAAAGCATCTTGTAGCATTAGCTTCAAATCTGATTGTTTGAAAGAATCATCAGTTTCCTCCGATCATGCCAATACATCAATCAAAGTAGAATCTCCTTCCTTGCCACCCCCCAAGGGCATATCCAAAGATGTTATCGTCGTTCTAGCAGAAAGTAAGGCACGAATTTCTTTTTCATCATAACCTAACAATTTCGCAAGTTCTCAAAAAGTAGGAGAACTTCAATACTCCTGCTCAAATGCTCTAATAGTAGCCTTAATTTTAGATAACTTACTTTGTGAAATAGTCGGCATACGAATAGGAGTTCAGACATCAGTCAATGCCTGTTGAATAGACTGCCTAATTTGCCATACCGCATAAGAAATAAACTTGAATCCACGAGTTGCATCAAATTTTTCTGCAGCTTTCATCAATCCAAGATTTCCCTCATTAATCAAATCAGGAAGAGACAATCCTTGATTTTGATACTGTTTTGCTACCGATATGACAAAACGCAAATTAGCACGAGTCAATGCTTCTACTGCCTGACGGTCTCCGCTATCTCTTCTATGTGCTAACTCAACTTCCTTTTCAGCATCAATCATCGGAATTTTTCAAACTTCCGTCAAATACTTATCAAGCACCGTATCACGAACCGTAAATGAAGGGGAAACTTTTAATTGTCTCATCGCTACAAAAAATCTAAACAAATAAATACCCATTCAGTATACGGAAAAGAATGATAAAGTCAACTAGAAAATGCCGTAAATATAATTTATCCAAAATATGCCCCCAATCTGTCCCTCACTCTCTCTTTTCCCATCACCTTCATCACAGAAAACAAATCAGGGGTCTGCTTTGCATTACACAGTTGAATACGTAAAAACATTGCCAAATCACCGACCTTTCCAATATACCCTCCTTCCTTGAACTCAGCAGTATTGGAAGCATAACCATACTTTTTCCCAATTTCTTTCAACTGTTCAAACCATACAAGCACATCATCAGTTTCCAAATTCACAACTTCACTATACTCACGAATAAAATCTTGTAATCTTGAGAAATGCCCATTTTCCGCTAATAAAGTTTTCCTGCTCTCTTTACCTTTTCCCCACTCACTATCAAAGAAAAACAAAATCTGACTCTGCACACCGCTATACAACGTAAACCTTTTCGGGTCTTTCTCCGTATGCCTTTCAATATTCATCGCAGCTTTCGCATATGCAACATCACTCAACAGCAAAGAAACAAACGCTGGCTGAAATTCCTTAGCCCATTCCAAGGTCTGCGTAAAGAGTTCATCCGTAGAAATCTTAGACAGATACCCATTATTTACCCACTGCAACTTACTTTCATCGAAAAGCGGTCAAGCTACGCTCATCTTCTCCATCGAAAACGAAAAATCAGCCAAGGAAGCATCAGGATTTTCTCTTCTCCAGTCCTCAAAATTTGAATTTGCAAGAGTCATCAAATATTCCAAAATGCCCTGTATACTATACCCTTTTTCAAAGAGAAACCTCACATCCGCCTCAGGGTCATTTCTCTTACTCAGCTTTCTTTTCTTCCCTTCATCCATCTTACAGACCGGTGCCAAATGAGCATACTGTGGAGCAGGAAGTTGAAAAGCCCCAAAAAGCTGAAGATGCAGCGGAACAGAAGTCAATCGCTCATCTCCCCTTGTCACCAACGAAACCCTCATCAACGTATCATCCACAATATGTGCCAAATGATAGGTCGGCAAGCCATCTCCTTTGAGTATCACAATATCATTATAATTATCTATCATCGAAATTTCCCCTTTAATTGCATCGGTAAAAGTAATTTTTTTCGTAATGTCCCCGTGAGAACGAAACCTGACTACCGCAAAAGTATTCTGCTCTTCGTGATACTTCGCAATAAGCTCATCAACCGTATAAGAACGATATTTAGAAAACTGACCATAAATCCCAGGAATCTGCTTATTTGCCGTTTGTGCCTCACGAATACTATTCAGTTCATCTTCCGTCATCCGACATGGATATGCTAACCCTTGAGCCACGAGATGTTTAATAAAGACCTTATATAAGTCTGCCCTCTGGGATTGTACATAAGGTCAGTAATTTCCAACATTCTGTTCATTTTCCCCAAGTGGTCCTTCATCAAATGAAAGTCAGAATTTTTTGAGCGATTGAATAAGCAAAGAAGTCGCCCCTTGGATTTCTCTTTTTTGGTCAGTATCTTCAATTCTTAAAAGATATTTTCCCCCTTGTTGTCTCACATACGTCGAACCAATCAACGTCGTATATAAAGAACCCAGATGTAAAAATCCCGTTGGACTTGGTGCAAAACGCAGTACCGTTTTTTCTGCCCTTTCAGGATATTTTGCAAGGAGCTCTTCAATCGTCAAAGAAACCTCAGGGAAAAGCAGATTTGCCAAATCAGTTCGAGTTGCCATAATTACAAAAACGAAAGATAAAAGTAATCGTTAGCATAGGGATTTAGAAACAGAAAACAAGTAGTATTGTAAGGTTTTTTTACTTCTTAGTGCAAAAGACTGCGGAATATTCGGGATATCCAACACCAACGCTTCTTGAAATCATAACAGATTCTATATCAAGTCTTTTTTTCAGCTTTTTTCATTATCCTTGAAAATCTCAGGTAAAACCATAATATACCCACCATACACTATCCCTTTTATCTCCTCCACATTCCTCAATGGAAGTCGAAACCCTCCTCCCCGCTGCGAAAACCGAAATCGAACACTTCCTCCAAACCAACCCCGACGGAACCATCATCATTCGAGGAGCTACTGCCACAGGGAAAAGCAAACTTTCCATCCTCCTAAGCGAATACTTCCCCACAGAGATTATTTCCGCCGATAGTAGACAGATTTTTAGATATATGGATATCGGCACCGATAAAATCAGCCCAGAAATCAGAAACCACACCCCGCATCATCAAATCGACATCGTCAACCCCGATGAAACCTACACCGCTGGACAGCGAAAAGACGACAGTGAAACCGCGATTGAAGAGATTTTGTGAAGAAAGAAAGTACCTTTTATCGTGGGAGGCACAGGACTCTACCTGGATACCATCTATAAAAACTTCACAATGCCTAAATCCGCTCCCGACTACGAATTCAGACAAAAAATGGAGGAAAAAGAAAAAGCTGAACCAGGATTTTTATATCGTGAACTCCTCAACATCGACCCCGAAGAAGCTCAAAAACTTCACCCCAATGCAACCAAATACCTAATGAGAGCCTTGGAAATCTACCACACCACAGGAAAAACTAAAACAGAAGAATTCGTCCAACAACCCGTAAAACATCCGCTTTTAATGCTCGGACTACGAAGAGAAAAAGAAGAGACCAACAGAAGAATAAACACAAGAATTAAAGAAATGATAAAAAACTGACTAATTGAAGAAGTCCAACATTTACTCGACCAAGGCTACTCCCCAGCCTTCCAATCAATGGGAGGAATTGGATACAAAGAAGTCATTGGCTATCTTCAAGAGGAATACGACCAAGAAAAAATGGAAGAACTCTTGAGAAGAAACACCCACCATCTCGCGAAAAAACAGAGAACACGGTTTCGTCGCTATATCGCCGAAGGAAAAGCCGCTCCGAGAGAAAAGGTAAGTTATAAAGTGTGGTATTTGGATTAAAAATAAGATTATAAAAAAAGCTCCGAATAGCAATACACTATGCGAAGCCAAAGTAGATTAATCTCTCTCATTTTTCTTCTTCCATTTCTTTTCTTTCATTTTCTTCTTCTGGAACTTTGGAACATCGTATTGTCTTTTTTAGACCCATATAATCTATCGGGAAAGAGAAATCTATCTTCTCTCCAAATACAGACAGCGTAAATTCCCTCCAACCCCATCAATATGAAGAAAACGATTGCCAAAGCAACATATCCCTCAACGATGAAGAGAACAAAAAGCATTAAATCACAAAGGATGAATAGACGAATCATTCTATGAGGAGAGTTAACACTCTTTATTTTTGTTAAATCCCCAAAAATACAATAACCATTCTTCACCATAAATAGAAACAAAACTATTGCTCTCCAGATTTCTCCTACAAAAATTTCAGAGATAAAACAAAGCAAAAAGAAAACAAAGCATACCAAATTGCCAACAAAGCAAATTTTATTTTTCATTTTATTTATCAGCTAGCCTGTCCTTTTTACAGACTTTCGTTCAACAAACTATCCCGCCTACCGAATAATCTGCTTTTTTTGTATTTTTTTTATTTACTAAAGCTAGTATAAGGATATGTATATATCAAAAGTCAAGACAATTTTCAGAAAAAAGAATTATCCTACACCACATAATACTCAGATTTATAAAAGTTTGCCTGTAAAACCGGTCTCTTTTCGCGATATTCCTCCAAAGGAATGGGTGTCTCAGGAGTAGATTTTTCAATTCAAAACTTTTCTCCTGTGTACGGGTCTAGCACATACCACTTATGGTCTGCCTGATTGAGATACGCCACAGCTCTATGCCCATACTTCTTCCCAGCTGCAGAATGAGACTCAACACTCAAATCCACAAAATTCGCCTCGGGAGCTAAATGAGAAAACTGTTCAGTCTTCAAGGGGTGAGTATCCTTTACCGCCAATTGGAACCTAGAAGAAATCGGAGCAGAAGACACAGCATCTCTAGCATTTCCTCTTGGCAAATTAATTCCAAAATGTTGTGCATTACTCCATGCAGTCTTGGAACATAACGTCGTTCACGAGGCACTTCTCTCAAATGGTTCAGACTTAGGATTGGACTTTGGGATTGTCCCAATCCTTCCTGTCGCCACGAGCGAAGCCTCTGTCCAACTCGTATTCAGCTTTTTCTGCTCATCAATATACTGTTGCCTATCCGTAGAAACCTTTGTTTGTACCTGCTCTTCTAACTGCGTATTCACTGTTGTTTCGTATTCTTGCGTAAGTTTCACATTCCCATTTTTCAAAGCTGCTAAATCGTCTTTGGTATGGATTCTTTCCCTCACGTGAATACGATATTCTTCAAAATCAGCCCAAAAAGCTGTCTTTTCCTCCTCAGAAACCCTAGAATTCAAAAGGGAATCCATTGTATGCTGTTTAATCTCATCTAAGAATTTATCCAGCAAATTCCCCTCATATTCGTGTTCCAAAATCGGTTTTAGCAAGGTTTCTCCGAAAAAGTTGACCGTACCCAACAGCTGAGCAGAATAAAATGGTTTTTCTTTTCCCTCCCCATTCGTCGTTTTTTTCGCCAGCAGAGAATTTTTGAAGTCCTCAAAAGCAACATCTGCAACTTCTGTCGCTTCAGGTGCATTTTCAATGTTCTCTTTCAGATTTCTCAAATCTTTACGAAACAGAGACTTCAGAAAACTAAATGCTTTCTCAAAAATACTAGTAGATTCCTTTTTAGTAGATTCTTGTGGGGGATTTTCAAATATAGACATCAGAATAAGAGTAAAGAATAAAAATTATGCCTGTTGAAAAAGCTGTTGTGCTATCTCATCAGGATATCATATAGTAGCAATATATTCTTGCAATTGTTGGTCGGTTAAATCATTATGTTTCTTATAGGCTTTCAAAGCATATTTTACCTCTCCCACATCGAGGGTATAGACAATTTTCAAATCTTTCGTCACTTCTAACTCCGATAAGGCTTGCTGTAAATCTTGTTCTTCTTGTTTCATCGTAGTATAATTCACCAAATATTTGAATCTGATTTTTACTACGTTTCCCTCCTTTTTCACTTCAATATTCTCCAAATTCGTCGTCTCTTTCATTCTCACTGCAGTAGCGAGCTTAATCAACGTCTCTTTCTCCTCCTCAGACAATTTTGGCCATTCTTGTTTAATTTTTTCTTGGAGCTCTTGAGGAGGCAACTTTTCCAGTTCTGCTAATTGTTGTTGTTCTTCTGCTGAAGAAGTATCAAACAACGCACTGATACCTCTATATCCCAGATACGCCAAAAGAGCAATTCCTGCCAATCTTGCCCCACTTCCTTTCAAAAATTTCATCGCCTCTGCCCCTACAGAAGCATATTCTCCTGCTCTCAGCAATTTAACACCATCTTTGGTCATCTTAAAAGCCGTATAAGTTCCACTGGCCATAGATTTCAAAAAGCTGATAGAATCTACGACAGGGGAAACCATATATTTCAAAAATCTTCCATGCTTTATCGCCCTATAAGCAAAGAAACCATCTACAGCCATCAATCCTGCTCCAACTCCTGCAGAAGACAAAGAATGAAATTCTCCCTTCTCTTTATGAAAGACCAACCCTTCTTTAATCAATAGGAAAGGTCCTACTAAAGGAGTCAAATATCAAAACCCTTGCAATAGAATCTGTACGGTAGAATCATTTTCTTGGGGGTCTGCAAGTTTATTCATCATTTCTGACCCCATCATAATCAATGGGAATCCCTTAAATAAGGTCTTCAAAATTCACGGAGATTCTCTCCCAATCGCCCTCACATTATCAAAGAAATCCTTCGCATCTTCTGCATTCTTCAACATCAGTTTTGCACCATCAGAATACTCAACGATTCCTGCAAGCTGTCTCCCCTTTTCAAATCTTCTAGAAAGATTTTTAACAGAGTTCAATAATTCTGTTTTTTGCAACATCTTTCCTTGAAGTTTAGAGTATTCTTCCATTTGTTTCAAAAGCTGTTTTTCATACTGAAATTTTCCCCGTGGCGGTTGTGCTATTTTTGCAAAAACCTTCTCAATTCTTCCAAAAGAATCTTTCGCAGGACGAAGCACTTTTTTCATTCCTCCTTCAATAATATTCCCCGCTTCTGTCTTCATCACATTTAGGTTCCCCTCTCACCAAGCAACGTTCCTTTCCAAATCATTCAAAACGTCAGTCAGTCCATTCTGTTGTAAAAGGTTCTTCATTTCTGTCAGATTTTGTGCATTATGAGCTATATCAAAAATCTGAGCATTCTTCTTCGCAACGTTCAACATCTCCTCCAAAAGACTTCCTGCATTCACCGTATGCAACTCTTTGAACACTCCTGTCCCCTTCAAACTTTCTTCTAATTGTTTGAATACTTGGAGTTCCGTTTTCATATTTTGCAGTACTCCTCCTTTTCGATAAGTTGCAATTTTTCCTACGTCATCTACTGTCCTATAATCAAATACCTTGGAAAGCACTTCTCCTGTCAAACTTCCAATATGACCCGCCAATGCCCAAAAAGGACCTCAACGACGATACAACATTCCCCACATCGCCTCTTTGGAGTCAACATTCATCCCGCGAATATGAGTTTTCGCATAGTCAGAAAATTCTGCCATCGTCATAGAAGTAAATATTGCTTTCATCGCATTGGAAAAGAGCCCAATAGAGGAAAGCCCCACATTCAAGATTGCTTCCCCACTTGGTTTAACCACCCAATCTAAAGCAATATCTCCCCAAGAAATCATCCCCGCTTCACTCATTCTCCTCAGCAAATCAAAAACTGCCTTTCACGGAGCAGTCACCAGAGAAAAAGCCTCATCAATGATATCAATATCTTGCTTGGTTTCCACATTATGTACCAAATCCTTCAATCCCAAATGTCCTTTCCATTGCTCTCGCCAACCAGAAAATACTTGTTTCCACTTTTCTTCATCAAATTTTTTCCCAAATTTTTTCTCAAAAAATGCACGCAATTTAGGGTTAATCTCTTCTTGGAGTTCTTTTGCTTTTTCTAGCGTTAAGTCAGCAACTACCTCTGCCTTCTCTTTTCCAGATTGTACAAGATTGGAAATTTCATCTACCGACATATGGTCAATGTTTCCAATAAGATTTTTGATCGTTTTTGGGAGAAACCACGAAGCTACCGCAACTCCAATGCCTCCCAGCCAAAGCGAAAATTTTGACATCTGCTTTTTATTGATGTATTTATCCACCAAAAAAGTATATACGGGACCCGCCAACCATTTTGAATACCGATGCTTTTCTAGTTCTGTTTTCAAGGCTTCAAACGCTTTTTTTCTGGCTTCATCTACGGACTCACTCACACCTTGTTTCAGGGACTGCAAAGAACGCTTTTGTTGGTCTACTGTTTTTTGGAGAGCTTTGATTTTTTCTTGGTCAGAAGCAGTCAAATTTTCTATTTTCGTCTCCAAATTAGAGACTACTTGCTCGATTTGCTCAAATTGTACATCAAGCAAAATCTGATTACTTTCTAAATGCTGTTGAATATGTTGAAGCGTAGTCTTATCAGTGGTCTCCAAACTACTCAATCCTAACAAATGCTGAACATACACCAAAACTGCTTTTTCTTGCTCCTTTTTCTTCTGAAGGTCTGGTTGATTGGCAATCGCCTGTTTCAAATCTTGCAAGGAATGTTTTGTCGCCTCAAAAACCTGTTTCGTATCCAGTTGCTCTGGAGAAGTAGCAGAAAAAGCTCCCTCTTTTATCTCGTGAAGGAGTTGCTCACCCTGTTCTATACGTTGTGTAATTGAAGACATCCTATAAAGTAAGTATAAAATAAATTATGAAGCAGTTTCTGAAAGCTCAATATCCGGTGTGAGTTTCTTATCTATTTCTTCATACACCTTCTCTCCTCCTTCAAAGAGAGCAATCGCCATCGGAGGAACTTCTGCTAGTAAGGTATATCACAAGAATCCATACGTCGCTAACTTAATTCCCGTACTCGCTACTTCGGCAGTGGCTTTCACCGTCTTAACCACTTTTACAGTTTTTGTGGTCCCTTTTACGGCTCCTTTGAGTCCTGCACTCGCCGCATTTCCCGCTCAAAAAGAAAACAAACCTGCTACATCTAATATTATAGACACCCCTCCTACTACTCCTCTGATAACCCTATCTGTCGTGGAAAGTTGACCAGCAATTCCTTCCCCCGTAATAGAGGTCCAAACATCATACGCCCCTCCTGCAAAAGGAACCATGCTAATTCATACATCTGCAGCTTCCAATCCTACCTGTTCCCAAGAAACTTGCCCCGAAACTCATTTTCCAACCAAAGACATCAAACCAAATCCCAACATAAGTTTTCCTGCTCTAGATTTCTTAACAAAATTATCGACTTTCCCATTCGCTTTGAGCATTTTATCCACAAAAGGGGATTTCCCTTGCAGTTGAGTAAGCTCCGAAGCACTCATCTTTGAAAGCTCTCTTCCAATAGTCCTCTCAGTATCTACAACCGTCCTATTATACTGTTTAATAATCTCTTTCGCTTCCTTTTGATAAGCAGCTTTTTGCTGAGGATTGGCTTTTACTTTGGTATCCAAATCTTTCAACTTTTGCTCAGCTGCTTTCTGCAACCTTTTGAGCTCTGCTTCAGACGCTTCTATCTCTTTAGCCTTACCTAAAATCTTATCAGCTTCGGTTTCAATAGCGGCCACTGCTCTTTTAGAAAATGAAGCACGTTTACCCATTTTCACCTTATCTGTAAGCTCTGTTCCATACTTTTTTTCTAGTTCTTTGAGAGAAGTAATTTTTCCTTCTTTAATCTCTCCTTGCATTTTAGCCAAAACATCAATTTGCTCCTCACAAAGCTTTTGCACTGAAAGATTATTGGTTTTTATTGCCTCAAGTTTAGCGGTAGTAAGTTCCACATTATTTTTCGTAATTAATGCAGAAATCCATTGCTTAAACTGTTCTCTTTTATTCACAGCACTTTCCAGAAATCTTCATTCCGCAACATACATAATCTTTCCTCAAATAGACTTTCAATGAAAAGGTGTAGTAAAACCTCTCGGAACAAAGCCCATTTGATACATCTTCACTAAGATATACCAATCTGAATATCCTTCTGAGTAAAGTCTTTCCGCTTGAGCATTCGCTTCTTGTTCCTGATGAGAAAGCTCTCCTTCAGTCTCTTCTCCAGTTTCTTTCTCAGTCTCTTCTCCAGTTTCTTTCTCAGCTTTTTCTTCAGTTTTCTCTTCTTCTTTTTCTTCTTCTTTCTGCTCTACTGAAACGGATTCTTGCCCTCCAGAAACAGCTGGTTGCTGAGAAGGTGTTTCTTGTTGTTGCAAAGGTTGCTCTGGTTGATTTGGTGTTGAAAAATAATCAATTAACCCCTTTACTCCAAAAAACGTAGCAGTGCCGGACAAAACACGACGACCTCGTGTTTTCATCGTATCTCGCGTTTTTCCTCGCCAACTTTTCTTTTCATAGGCTTTTTGTTCAGCTTCATCCTTCTTTTTCCATGACTTGAAAAAACTCCACGCACTAATTCCCGTCACCGCTCAAAGGAAAATCCCTTTCGCTTTACCCAAAAACCCACTTGGTTCTGAATTTGAAGGTTCTTTATCTTTCCCCGTACTACTTTCCAGCACACGCTGCTTCAATCTCTCCAAATCACTACTAAAAACATCCAAAGAAGCCAAAAGTTCCTGTTTTTCATTATCTTGCAAAGCAGAACGCTCAATCTCTTGCTTCAAAGCAGAAATCTCTTTTTCTACCAGTCCCATTTGATGCTGTTTTTCTGAGGTATCCTGAAGCTTTTTCACCTGCTCCACCTTCTGTTGAATTTTTCCAACCTCAACCTGCAATTGCTGTTTTGTTCTTTCCATACGAACTATCATAAAAATATAAATCACTTCCAGTATACTCACAAACTAAAAAAAAGCAAAATTCTGCACTAGAATTCGCTCTTTTTACTTGACAAAACAAAAATACTATATCATTCTATCCAATACTTCAAAAAACTTCTGCACATCCGTTTCATCATTATACACATACAAACTCATCCTCGCACTTCCTCCCACATTCAAAAACTTATGCAACGGATACGCACAATGTCCCCCCGCACGAATACAGATATTTTCTTTCGCAAACTCCTCCCCAATCCTATTAAAATTTTGCTCCGATATCAAGAACGCATAGACTCCCACACGCCCCTCATCCTCCAATGACCCCAACACTTTCACCTTATCAAAACGCTGACGGAATCCCACATTCGAAAGCTGCACCAAATGCTGTTCGTGCTTCCAGATTTCTGCTACTCCTCCAATGGATTGTATAAACTCCAACGCCTTTAACAGCGAAACCGCCCCCACAATATTTGGAGTCCCCGCCTCCCATTTATCTGCATTTCATTGAAGAGAAAATGCTGATTGAGTGACATCTTTTACTGTTCCTCCTCCCAAAATCAGTGGGTCCAACGTTTTAATCCATTCGTGCTTCAAATAGAGCATTCCCAACCCCGTATGAGCCATCATTTTATGTGCGGTCATCACCAACGCATCACAGCCAATTTCACGAACATTTACCGGAAAATGCGGCACCGACTGCGAACCATCAATAATAAAGAACGTATCAGGACGCAGCAACGTCTTTACCTTCGCAACATCAATAATTTTCCCTGTCACATTGGAGACCTGCGAAACAGACACCACTTTCACCGTTTCATCATACTGCTTAGCAAAATTCTCCCAGTCAATATCATAGTTCTCATCCACCTCAACAAAACGTACCTCAAACCCAAACAGCTTACTCAACTGCTGCCAAGGCACCACATTAGAATGATGTTCCCAAACCCCCACGAGAACCGCATCACCCTTTCAAAGCTTTTTACCAGCAACCAATGCTTGTGCTAAGAGGTTGAAACAATACGTAGAATTATAGGAATACACAATCTCTTTTGCCTCACAACCGATAATATCAGCCAACAACACTTTACTTTGATGATATGCAAATTCAGATTTCTCAGACAGCGTATACATTCCTCTATGAATATTTGCATAATCAGTAGATAAAAAATCAGAAACTCCATCAATAACTAGCGAAGGTTTCTGAGTAGAAGCTGCATTATCCAAATACACGAGACCGGGATTATGCTGAAAAATAGGGAAATATTGTTTCATAAGAAATGAAAAGAAAATAAAGTACTCAATATACTAAGAAAAAAAAAACAGAATGCAAATCGAAAAAGATTATTTAGTGAAAATTAGCCATTCTTTTTTATCAACATACGATACTTCAGACTGATTTTTTCCCTAATATCTTGATGAAATTTTAGCATTGTATCCTTGAGGACCACATCCTTATTTCTCTCTGGGTCTCGCAAAATTTTCAAACGAATAATAAAAAGCTGCAGATATTTCACAAAAAACTCCCCCAAATCTCCAAACATCCCGCTCCCCAACC
Organism: Candidatus Peribacteria bacterium; assembly: GCA_031288635.1. The sequence goes on from JAITQZ010000035.1 coordinate 13,448, forward strand.
ATTCCACAACCTTTTTGAACTTCCTCGCACCACTCACCACCTGATTTCCCAGAAAAATAGACTGCTGTCCCGAATAATTAGGCAAAACGCCTTTTACTCGCTTATTCTTGGCATACATTTGAAACCCTTTCTTCAAATCAGCCTGATACAACGGTACTAAATGCTGAACCCAATAACATAAATAAATATCCAAATTTGGTAAAGAAAGACTATATAAATTTTGACTATCCGAAGTAATAAAAAACGACAGACAGAATTTTTTGGCTTTTTTCCCCAAAGAATACTTAATCCCAGCAAACGTAAAGAGCAACATCGCCCAAAACTTCGCCAACCAAATCCTTCACGGCTGAGCCACAATAAACACATCAATATCAGAGTCCTGATGTAAAGTATTAAACGTCAAAGAATTACAAAGATACATCGTTTCAACAAAAGGAAGAGACTGATACAACTTGGAATGCTTCGCTATTTCATCCAAGTATTCCTCCATCAAAGGAGACTTGCGACTCCGTGAAAACGAACAACGAGAAGGAAGCTGGTCAGCAGAATCCCCCTTAATTTTCTTCTCAACAAAAAACCTTTCCACATTGCGAGGAATAGGATACTTCATCAACGAATAAAACTGTAAATAAGGTTGTAGTGCTAAGATATCGGAAAGATTTTTGGAAGTTCACATACTTTGGACTATAGCTATTCTATACCAGATTACAAGGACAGATTATAAAGGGAAAAATATAATACAAAATGCACCACTAATCAGCAAGATAGAAATGTCTAGTTTTTATCTTATAACTACTGACAGTGATGCAATGTAATAGTACAAAAAGGGGACAGCTTTACAAATGAGAAAGAGAGATTATTGAGTATTTACGAAAGAATGGGAAATGAAAATCTTGTCATTTCATAGGTAAAGAGTTGAAAAGGGATGCTTCGGTGATATCTAGAGAAATAGAGAGAAATGGAATTGATAAGTGATGGTGAATTATTTATTATTCAGCATAAGTTGCAGAACAAAAGAGGTTAGCACGTAGACAGGAGGCAAATAGAAAACATACAAAATTGCTACAAGATCCAGCAATGTTAAGAAGGTTTGAAAAAGTATTTACAAGAGAACACGATTCACAAGGAGTAGATGAAGTTGTGGGTCATCTCCGTTCAGGAGGGAAAGACATGGTTAATACAAGCACAATGTACAACTTTATTCATAGATACAAGAAAGAATGGGAATATTGGTTAAGATATGGGAAACATTGATACAACAAGAGGAAGGGGAAAAAGAAGAGGACAGCACAGCACTTGTAGGAGTTCCATTGATAGAAGAAAGAGAAGAAATTATTAATAATCGTGAAAGTTTTGGGGTTTGGGAAGTAGATATGGTAGTATGACCTAAAGGAGAGAAATGAGGATTACTAACAATAATAGAGAGGAAGACGAGATTTACTATTATTAAAAAACTAAAAAGGGCAAAGAAAGGAAAAGTGAAAATGGCGATTATTAATGCATTATCTGGGAATAAAGTGAATAGTATCACGAGCGATAATGGAAGTGAATTTGCAGGAATGAAAGAAATATGAGAGGAATTATGATGTAAAGTATTTCGTTGCCATCCGTATTCCTCACGAAAAAAAGGAGGGAATGAGAGGAATAATGGGATAATCAGACGGTTTTGTCCCAAATGATTATCAATCCAACAATATAGTGAAGAATATATCAAAGAAGTAGAAAGAAAAATAAATAATAAACCAAGGAAGATTCTTAATTACAAAACGGCTTGAATAGTATTTTCATACCATTCAAGCAAAGAAATGTAATTCTTATCTTACTTATTTACCTCTTTGGTGCATTTTGCTTGAAAATTAACCTCTTATGCAATTTTTGCTTGATTTTCATTCCTAAAAGATTAAGCTGTATTTTAGCAGGTTTTTTATCTGCGACCTACCAAAGTTGATCTTTAACAATTGAAAAGTTAAATTATTAAATGTAAACAGAAATGAAAAATTTTTATTTGATTATGATGATCTTATGCATGGGCGTTTCGTCCTGTGAGACAGAAGATCCAGATCCTGTATATCAGGATCAGAGTGATATAAAAGTGCTGTAGAGACTAGAAGCGTCGGAAGTGGAATAGACCTAACTCCCGATAATACTTGGTCTCCAGCATAAGATTAGAGTTTTCCAAAAGGGAACTTCAAGTACTTATGTTATCGCAGTGGATCTCTCTACAGGAGCAAAAGTAATTCCTTATTACGAATTTGCTACTGGACAAAGTAATGCCACATCAACAAATCCTAGTCCTAGTTTTGTGACTAGTACAGTCAATGGATTTTCTTTATCTTCACTAGGATGGTTTGCTGTGGTCAACTTAGGATTTTTTGGGAATTCAGGTCAATCTGCATTCTTATTGAGAAAAAAATGGAACATTAGTTTCCAGCGGATATAGTACTTTTTCCTCCGATATAAACGAAAAACCAAGAAGAACTCTCACTATTTCCGGCTCCATAGCAACAGTGTATGAAGGACCTGGAGATAATAATGATTGTGGTATATCTAGCTCTGCTCAAAAGGCCAATCTCTATAATGCAACTAACGCATTATATACTTCTGCTACGTATGTAATGACAGGATTACATCCAGTATTACATACCAAGAAATCGCCTACTAGTTCCGTACCACGAACGTTTGTCGGTGTGAGACAGAAGATTCCCCTCACTAGTGGAGGTCCTGCCTATGTCTACATTTTAGTATCTACAGCTATGCAACAACAGACCGCATACGATACGCTCATTAATTTTGGATGCGATGGCAGTGAAATTATTATGTTTGATGGTGGAGGGTCAACACAGATGAAAGTAGGGACTACTCTCATTGCAAGTTCTGATAGTCCTGATAGACCTGTTCCTACGTTTATTGTGGTAAAAGAAAACTAAAAATTAGATTACAACTTTGGTAGTTCTTGTATTGAAGTGGCTATTATAGTAATAGTCACTTCATTTTTTTACATAAGTTTCATATTATTCTATGAAAAACTATCTATTTTGAATACTAACAGGTAGTGTCCTTACCCTACTCATTTCATACTTTGTGTATATATTCCCATTGTTTGTGAAAGAAGAACATCATCAGGAAATTGACTCAAGAATCGCTGAGATCTATAATACCATTACTTCCTGAACACAAATAACACTCTTTTCTGGTAAATTAGACAAAGAATTTATAATGCCAGTATTGCAAGATATTTATCTCGTCCAAAGTGATAACACACAATACTTTCTTTGAATTGTTCAAGACGTTTGAGAGCCCGAAATTGTTCCACACATCTTTATAGCCTCAAAACAAGGTTCATGGAAACCTTGGTTATCAATCAAAGACGCTCTTAAAGACTCTTGTCATTGAGGTAATAGACCTATGGCGTTCACTACAGAAAATGGAAAACTTCTTCTCACGGTACTGGATAAATGTGGGGGATGATCTATGGAGGGATATGTTTCTGTTTTAGAACTTCAAGCTGATTGAACACGAAAAACAATAAGATGTTATAATTATGATAATTGGAGTCTTTTTCGATATGAAACACCAGAAGAAGAAAGACAAGACTGGAAACGATACCCTCGTGGAACTACTCAATTTGATAAACTTGAACCCGTACCCTTTGAAACTTGTAAAGATAATATAGAAATACTTTATTTGCTGTAGGATGATGAACATAAACATCATCTCTCCTATTTCTCCACATCCCAAACATCACATTTATTTGAGTCCCCTTCCTTATAAAAACGACACGTAACGGGAGAAACAGTTTGAGACCTTGCGTCAATCACCCAAGCTCCATATTCTCTAGGACACGAATCATTAATACAAATATTAAATTGAATTCGACCGGTAAAATTTGCATTTTGACAACCGCCTAACGAAAACATACAAATCTCTTGAGGCTTTATTTGACGAAAACTTTTATTCATTATCACCCCAGACTGAAGAGAAGCAGATTTTCCCGTCATCGCCAAACTTACCTCCTTTTGATTACAAAACTCGCTCAAATCAATCATTTTATACACCCCTGCACTCGCACCAGAATACGCAAACTTAACTCCCGTTGTCCCCACAAAATCAATCGTATAATAATCTGGGAAAATCAGTTGGGTTCAGCTTCTTAAAGCTTTACTCGTCATTGCCGCTTTCATAAATCCTTGCAATTCTCCATTAAGCTGATTGAGACACGTTTCTGCTTTGTACCTTTGAGTTTGCTCATCATACGACAAAAAAGAGCTAATCCCTACAGCGAGAATTCCTATGATGACCATCACCAACACCATCTCCATAATAGAAAAAGCTTTTTGTCTCACGAGCAGAACAATTAAGAAATAAAGCTGTTATTGAATTAGCGGACGCACCACATATTTATAGGTATCATTTCCCTTGTCCGTAATAATCATCGGTTTTTGGTGGTCTACCAAACTAAAGACCAGCTGGTCAGACTCCATCGCTTTAATAAAATCAGTAATATACCTTCCATTCACCGCAAACGTAAGAGGCTCCCCTTCGACAATCGCACCAATCTTAGTTTTTCCAGCTCCTTTATCCGTTTTTCCAGAAGAAATGATGACTCCATCCGGTTGCGTTTCGATTTGGATGAAATTATTGATATCCTTGGTCAAAATTCAGATTTTTTTGATTGCTTTCTCACACAACGCCTTGTCCACCAAAATCGTATTATTAAACGTCGTTGGCATAATTTCCTCCCTCTCATAGTCTGGAAAGTTTCCTTGGATAAGCAGAGAAGTTGCAACAATTTTCGTCGTCTCAATCTCATATTCAAAGGCAATCAAATTTTCTGAGTATTTAATTTTCAAATTTGGGGTTTCTTTTTCCACGGCATATTTCGCGATGGATTTGATGTCATTGATAGCCACTTTAGGAATAATCAGAGAAAAATCTGCATCCACCGTAGAAAGTATCTTGTATTCAGCAATTCTGAAGGAGTCCGTCCCTACAAACACAATTTTCTTTCCGTTTTCTTCATTTTTGGTCTTTATCAATACCCCCGTAAGCACCGGTGAAAAGTTCTTTTCCGTAATCGTATATTCCACTTTTTCCACTCCCATAATAAAATGCTGCGTCTCCAAAGTAACCGCATTCGTCTGAGGGATTTCTGGCAATGCAACATATTCACTCGCAGGAATACCATTGATTTCAAAATCATCTTCAGCGGAACGGATTTGCATTTGGTGGGTCTGCGGATTTACAGAAATCTCAATCGTCTCTTCTTCAATCGTCCTCAGCAGGTCAAGGAAGGTCTTGGCATTCACGGTAATCGCTCCCTCAAGCTTGATGTCGCAAGGGACTTCAATATCCACATATTTCTCCATATCCGTCGCCCTGATATTCAGCGTATCAATAGAAGCCTTGAGATAAATATTTTGCAAAATCGGCAAGGTTGAATTTTTGCTCACAAAACGAGAAGCGATGTCGATTACATCTACGAGTTTGGAGAGAGAAATGTTGATTTTCATTAGAAAAGAGAAGATTAAAAAGTAAAGAAGATTGGTTATTTTTTATGTATATGTTTTTTAGATTGGATTTCAAATGAAAATGAGTCGACTATTTTGAACATCTGTTATTTTCGAGTCGCCACTAAGATACAAGGTGAGAGTAGTAAAACCGTTAGTCCCAACACCATCAGACATTTCTGGAATGAAAAACTTTTTTTTTGTATATTACAATACTGCATGACCAGAAATATCACACTCACTAAAATCACTCCACATAAAGCATAATACACCAATTCTTCTTTATAAAGTAATGACAAAATATTTCCTAACTCTGCTTCTCTCTCTATTTCCCAATGTATAACATGTTCCAAAGATTGCTCTTGGAAAATAATGCGTATAATCAGACTGACAGTATATAGTAATGGGAATAACAGCCCAATTTTATCATACTTACTCAAATGGAGATGTATTTTTACGTCAAACATTGATTATTTTTTTTACAAAAATAAAAGCCAAATATTTGTAATCTCTTATATTGCGGTTCCACATTGACTCGGGAAATATCCTTCATTACCATAACATGTAATTTTTACTACTATTGAATAGGATGAATATACATATAAACAATAAGTGAATTAAAAATTTCACGACCCCCCATAGATATTTTTTTTAGATTGAATTTCAAGTGAAAATTAGCAGAAAATTAGCAAGTGCAAAAGAAAGTGCAAAAGAAATGTTGAATTATTACATAAATTTAATATAATAGTTCTTGTCTTATATAATTAGCCATTTGGTGTATTTTGGATTAAAATTCGCTAAAAATAACTTGAAATTCTATCAAAAATTATTATATATATATTCATATAAATAAATATAAAATAATAAATTTATGAAAAGGTTTAAAATTCTTTCGATTGTAGCAATGTTTTTCATCGCATCAATCGCGGTTTATGCTTTCGCCAAAAACAAAAGCACTGATGTTACAAATGATGTGTCTATTGCACCTGTTGCGAGCCCCCAAAGTTTTTATGACTGTTGGACTGCTAGTATTCTGAACGCAAGTCATTCATTTGTGTGTGGTCCTTGTACGAAGTACACAATAGTTGTTGGAAATGGACTCTCTTCCGGAATCTTCCGAGTACAAGTAGTTGAACGTGATTCAACTGGAGCAGCAATCTATAGCTATATCATTACGGTACCAGCTAATGGATCTGTTAATGAGACAATTCAAGATAGTCGACTTCTTGGTCTTAATGAAGTTTTTGTCTCTGTGCTTTCCATAACTAATTTCAATGGAGCCGCTTGTGTAACAACAATCAACTAGTGAGTTTGCACATTTGCAGAACACTTCAAACATCTGTAAGGGAGTTACCTTACAGATGTTTTTTCTATTGATATCCAAGACTCCACCAATATGCAAGGTGATAGGAAAAAACAGTTAGTCCTAACACCACCAGACATCTCTTCAATGGAAAACTTTTTTGTTGCATATTACAGTACTGCATCACCAAAAAGATAACACTCACTAAAATCACTCCACATAAAGCATAATCTCCCCTTCCAACTTAAACTCCCCTGCTCCAGTAATACGAACGGGGATAATATCGCCAACTCCCCCCCGCCTCCTTTCACGAACAGAAGGAACAACAATCTGCTTCATACTCTCCGTGTACCCTACCAACGTTCAATCATTCAACACCTCATTCACCAACATCCTGCGAACACTTCAGAGTTCTTTTGCATTATTTTCCCTAGAAATCTGTTTTAACCTCTTATTCATCTGCTCCCAACGAGCGTGCTTCACCGCATAAGGAATTTCATCTACATATTTCTTATCAGCAAACGTCCCCGGACGCGGCGAATAAATCCCCATATAAATCATATCAAACTTTCCATAGTCAACGAGCTTCAACGACTCCGCAAAATCTTCCTCTGTCTCGCCGGGAAACCCGATAATCATATCCGTCGTAATAGAAATCTGCCTCTTCAAACTCCTAATCTGGTCAATGAACGTATAACATTCCTCCGCCGTATAGCCACGAAACATTTTCTTTAGAACAGCAGAAGAACCTGACTGAAACGGGATATGAATATGTGGACAAAGCTTTTCCTCCTGTTGATGAAGTGCTAACAATTCCTGAGAATAATACGTTGGATACGGCGAAGTATACCTCAATCGCTCCAATCCATCCAGCTTCAAAAGTGCTTTCAGAATCTGCACAAAATTTGGATGTTTATTTACAATCTGCCCCAATAACGTAATCTCTTTCGCTCCCTTAGCGAGATGCAGTTTGGCTTCCTCCACAATATGTTCCACCGTAAAATTTCTCTCCAACCCACGAGCAAACGGCACAATACAATACGCACAAAACTGATTACATCCCGTAGAAATCGGAATATACGCCGAACTTTGATGAGCATTCATACTCGGATTATCGTTGGGAAGGATTTTTTCGTATTCATTCACCAGCTCCTGGTCATAAACCAAATCAGTATAGCCTATTTTCTCCAAAAGCAAGGGAAGGCTACCTGTATCATCAATACGGAAAAATAGCTCAAGGTTGGGATATGTCTGGTGGAGCCTATGAAAAAGCGGATTAAAATCTTCATTCATAGGAATATCGTCAATCGTCGCCAATCCACGAAAATTTCAGCGTTTTTTCCCCTTGAGATTATGCTGTACCATACATCCCGTAATCCAAATCTTCTTTTCAGACGGAATATCTTGTAATTTCCCCGTGATTTTATCCTCCGCTTTTTGGCGAATGGAACAGGTATCAAAGATGATAATGTCAGCCTGTTCTTCGCTTTCACTATACGAAAATCCACAATTCAGGAGTACCGCTTTAATCCTCGCAGAATCGGAATAGTTCATTTGGCAACCTAGAGTGATAATGTGAAAAGAGAGCATAAGCATATAAAGGAATAAAAAAATCAGATTCAACAAAACATCATACATATTTCACCCATCAATTTCCAGAGCAAAAATTTTCATTTGCAAAATTCGTCATCCCTAAAATACTATACCACACATTTCAAAGAGTCAACTAACAACCGCTTGCAAAAGCCAGTCCTTTTCGTATAGTAAAATCAGATTTACTCTTTTTTGGGACACTCAATGCCAAAATCACCTCTTACCAAACTCCCCAACATTGGACCCGCCATTGCAGACAATCTCATAAAAATATGAATTACAACCCCAGAGGAATTTTTGAAAAGAGACCCTTACGAAGTCTTTTATGAGCTTAAAACGAAAGTAGACCCTACCCTCTGTCGCTGTGCCTTAGCAAGCATTCTCGGAGCAAAACAAGGAGTAAAGCGACACACCTTACATAAAACCGCCGCCCAAGAATTTGAAAACAGATATCCAGAAATGCAGTGGCAAACTGCTTGGAAAGGATGTTAAGTCTTATAGAAAAGATAAAAAGAAAACCCCATACGCTATTTACGAGGAACCTACGGAGCCCCACATATGAGGAATTACATCTTATAACTCTATAATACTCAAAACAATATAAAATGCAAGAAAAAATATAAAAAATCAACCCCTTTATCTCCTTACCCTTCTCTGAATGCCATCAATCCCACCATCAGAAATTCAACTCTATGACACTCGGAATACTCAAAAGAAAAATATTGTAAT
>JAITQZ010000013.1 GCA_031288635.1 Candidatus Peribacteria bacterium
GGGGTGTAGCCCTTTTCATTTGGCGTAAGGTAGGTGTAGGTTGCACGGTCTTTAGTAGTAATCAAATCCCATTCTCCATCTCCGTCGAAATCATATTGAATCGTTCTATGTGCGATAAAGTCGCTATTATCTGAAGTCACTTTTGCTACTACATCAAACGTTACCGTATCCCCTACATTCACCGTCTGTTTATCGAATTTGAGTGTAACGATAGGAATATCAGGATTATTATTCGTTTGTGGAAAAAATACCGTTGGACCATTTCCAATGATTTGTTCGCTTTTTTGAGATCCATCGTCGCTATCATACATTGTCACACCAAACATATATTCTCCTGCAATCCTTGGGAGCGTGAAAAACGTATACGGAATATTGCTCGGAGTAATTCTCGTCTCTAAAATCTGATTGGGATTGTCTTTAGGATAGTAATACCACTTAAAGTAAGCAACTCCTCCATTTGGACTATCGGGGTCTGTAGCTCCGACCGCAGTGACTTTCACAATCAGATTTCCATCTGTGGTAGCACTCCCCGGGTCGAGGACATTTTGTACTTTGTTCTCTTGAAATCCAATACCCGTTTCATTTCCATATTGAGGAAAAGAGAGGGTGATATTCTTCAGGGTAGGGAGAGCATTTTGGACTTTGAACCAAATTCTGGAGTAGGCTTGATTTCCAATTTCGGTATCACTGACCGTGAGATCAATGTATTGGCAGCCGATTTCGTTAAATTTATACGTGAAACTGGTCTGCGGATACACGGACTCATATTTAGGCTGAAAGTAAAATTTGAGCCCCGCACTCATTCCTTTAGAGTTTACGGAGATGCTTGGGTCGATGGTGATGTTTTGATATCTATCTACGGTATAAGCAGCATAGGTAGCGGTTTTCCCATTCTCTTCAACAGCACAGCTTTCGGTAGTTTGTAGGAAAAATCCCCCACTATTTTTGGTCCTAAACGCAGCAATTGGAAATCCTATTTCCCCGATAAAGACTTTTTCGGTGACACTGTTGCTATTCCCATTCGAGTCGGATACCTGTACCGTCACCGTATAGACTCAGATTTGTCTATAAATGTGTTGCATCTGATTAGACTGATTGGAATTGGTGGTACTATCTCCAAAATTCCACTGATAATTGATAATAGGTTTGTTGGTTTGTACACTAAATTCCACATTCTTCCCTCGAGTAATGGCATTGGGATTGACCGTCAATTCTGGTCTGAGAATAGAAGTAACATTCACTGATTTCTCGATAGAGGCAGATTTTCCATACATATCAATAACGGTAAGCTTAATGGTATGCTGTCCTATTTCATCAAACTGTACCACGACTTTTTTGTTATTCTCTGTGGTGGAAATGACTTTACTCACGTTAGGGTTGGAAAATTCCCATCTGTATTCGAGAGAGTCGTTTTGATTGGTGACATCCAAATCGGCAGAAGAAGTCGCATCTAAATGAAATTCTGAAGCTTGAGCTCGTTTATTCGTTGGAGTAATGGTAAACTGTGGAACAGGGGTACTCGACTCTACGTAGAGTTCTTTAGTATCCACATTCGTCTCTCCGAGCTCATCTTCCAAGGTCAGCTTAACCATATAATTTCCTGGTTTGGTAAACTGCTTTTTAATGCTTTTCCCTTGAATAGTATCGGTCTTGGTTCCATTACTATCAAAAATCTCCCACGTATACAGCTTGAGACGAGCCGTAAGGGAATACGAAGCACTAGAATCAAAGCTGAACGTTGTGGAGGTATTCCCTTCATCCGGAGTTTGTTTAATAATTGCGACCGGGTCAGACACCGTGAGACTAAACGTTTCAGATACGGTATTAGTTTCATTATCCGTGGTGGCGAGTTTTATCAGATATTCGCCGTTGCCATTGAGAGGGACATTAATATATCTAGGCACCCCATCAAACTCTCTGCTTCGTTTAAATCCATCCCTACTGGTAATGGTTCGTGCGTGGCGAAGAATTCTTCTTCCTCCCGTAGGCATTGTAGGAGAACCATCGAAAATCACCCCTTTTTGGGCTTCTTGGGTTCCGATTTTTGTTGGTCTGGTTTTGTCGAGTTGTTTAGTATTGGCATAGACGACAATATTTGCTGCTTTTGGTTCCACATCGACATTAAGATCCATTTCTCCATCTAAAATTCCTTTGGAGTGATTGGAACTTCTCACCGTGAGATGTACAACATAGTTTCCCGACTCTTCAAACGTATAGTTAATGACTTCTCCGACACCAATAGGTCTAAAAATCCCTTTGGTATCCCTGTAATATCGAAAAAAATTTCTCGTAGGAATGGTCTCGTTGCTCGGGTCTTTACTGCCTCTCGCACTAAAGGTCACCGTTAATGGTGCGGCTCCATTTCCAGGATTTTTGGTAGCAGAGACTTTCACGGTGTATTGCGTGTTAATCGTGTTGATAAGTTTACTGAGGGGGGTATAGCAGTTATCCATAAACGACTGGAAATTGAGAAGAGTATTGGCTGCTGCAAGCGTTTCTGTACCATCTAGACATTGTTGGTAGACCACTTTGAAATTATACTCTTGAGGAAATGCAGAAAAAACCGTCCCAAAGTTGCTATGAAGTTTGGTGAAAAGGTCGCTGCTGAGCTTATCCGTTTTCCCAGATTTTTTGGCTGCATCCAGCTGGACAAAAATGTCTTGGATTTTCCCGAGTTCCGTTTGGATTTCGTGATTAGCGTAGTATTCAAGAGGCACATCATCTGCTGCCAGAGCAGGCAAAGCCAAAAAGGCTGTAAACAAACCGATGAGGAGCGTTAAAAAGGTGATACGTTGTGTTTTTGTTTGCATCTGAGCCACAATAAAAGATAAATACTATTTTAAGTATACAGATTTTATGAAAAAAGTCAAAAAAACTGAAGGAAAAATCCGTGTTCTTTATTTTTTCTTGGCTTGTACCCGTCCAACCACCACTTTCTCTTGAAATTCTACCAAATCCACCAGTTGACGTAATTGTTCCGGATGGGACTGCAAAAATTTCGTTAACTCTTTCGACTTTACCGTCATACTGAGTAAATCTCGTAAATCGTGTTTCAGCAGAAATTGCTTCAACGCATCACCTTGATCAACTTTTGCTTTATACTCATCTTGGTAAGCCACTTTTACTTGAGCTTCATTTCCATACAGATTGCTCCATCCTTCATCGCGATGAGCTTGCACATATTCTTCCAAAAATGCTTTAATCGTCTGGATTTCCTCTTCCAACGCTTTTTTCTGCTGTTGCAGATGATAAAATTTATCAATCAGCTTTTTAATAGAGGTTTCTCCAATCTCGGTCATCATCACTTCATCCTCAGTAAACTTATGCTTCCACAGCGGACACAGCACTTGATAAGGACATCGACGACAATGGTTGCCTTCAGTAGCCTGAAATGCCTCTTTATTCCCCATATTGTACCTAAAAAGCGTGTCTTCCACCACTACAATCTTCTCTTCAATCTTTTTGATGGTAGACTCCAGCATTTCACGGGTAATCTCTCGTGTGATTTCCTGTTGCAAACGCAGATAAATCAGCTTTCCTTCTACATTTTTTGCGATATGGGAATAGTGCTGCATTACTCGAATAGCGTAGCTTGTCAACTGTTGCTGATAACTCTCTGCAAAGGTAGAGAACGGAGCAATGGATTTATCCGTCTTGTAGTCCACGATAATCGCCGTATCTCCTTTCAAATCCAGTCTATCAATAATCCCCCTAAATTTGGCACCACTGGGCAAATCAAAATGGATATTCTGCTCCAACCCGTTGATTTTCGTTTCTGTAAAAGGAGCATACTGCTCGTAATATCGTTCAATCATCTGCTTGCCTAATAACATCCTCTCCTCAAACTCCTGTGCAGCAAAGGGAAGCTCTGAAAGGCTGTCATATTGTTGGCGATAGGTCTGCATTTCAGACTGAAAATATTGGAGGAGGGCAGACTTCTCTGGTGCTTGTCCAGCATTTTGGATCGTTTTATAGAGAACTTCCAGAGTGGCATGGAGGATTTTTCCAAACTTTAATGCGGGAGATTCAGCGATTTGAGGTTCGGGGATTTTATCCAGATATTTATAGCGATAGTGTAGCGGGCATTCGTCGAAGATTTTCAGTTGGGAGTGAGAGTAGGGCATCGTTAAAGGGGCGAGGAGACTAAAAGACTGAAATTACCACAGAGAAAAGAACATTTGCAAATATCCCATTTCCCATGGGTAATCATATGTATCCTATTCTCCTTTTCAAGCAGTTTTCAGGATTTGGGTTGGGTGTTTGGACGCCTATTAATACATCCATATTCAGCAAATGGGGACAGTGTAGTATAAGGAAAGGTAGGATGAATTGTAGGGACACCGCAGTACTGCGGTGTCCGAACCGCATAATACCCCCCACAACAAAAATAAAAAGGGATTTCTCAACAAAACACCTCTAAGACATCAAAACTAAAAAATGTCTACAAGCAAACTAAAACAAAGTGTTAAAAAACTTGAAAAAAAATGGAAATGGGGGTATACTGATGATAGCATTTTATTTTTTTATTCATGTATCATGAACACCAAAAAATTTCTTCTATCTCTGACCGCATTTCTCCTGCTGTTTAATCAGCTAGAAATTGGATATATATATATGCAATAGAAAATCCCCAGCAACCAGTGACAAATTCTTTGACAGAAACCACCCCTCAGCCCGACCAGTACCCCGACTCCAGTAGGAACGATGGCTTGCCTCCTACGGACTCCACCGGAGATGGAGTCGATTATCCAGATGATCCCCAGCCGGACCAGTATCCCGATTCCAGTAGGGACGATGGCTTGCCTCGTCCGGACTCCGCCGAAGACGGAGTTGGTTATTCAGATGATCCCCAGCCTGTGGAGCCCCCTTACCAGGGGGGCAGCGACGAAGTCGCGGGGGATTTAGTGGAGGAAATCCTTTCAGACACGCTTTTCAGTACGTCTGCGGTTACTAATGCATCTTCCACTTATCCGGGTTGTAACCACGTAGACTTGACAGTTGATAGCTATACGATAGCAGCGTGTAATGTTGGAGCAACAGTAGCAGGGACGAGTGTAGCTTCCTACGGTTCTTGGTTCCAGTGGGGAAATAATTATGAATTTGAAAATAATGGAAATTCTATAACTCCAACCACAACAGCAGTAAATAC
>JAITQZ010000049.1 GCA_031288635.1 Candidatus Peribacteria bacterium
CCGGGTTTGGTGCCAGAAATAGGATTGTGATATTGGCCGAAGTCTTTGACTACGAATTTCCCTTTGAGTCCTTTGAAATCATCTAAACTGTACTGATACAGTCAGATTTCTGTTTGCATTAGATGAGAAGTAGGCAGATGATACGTGATGAAGGTCATCCCGCCACGAATAAGATGGTCGTGAATATTGTGCATTAAGCTATCAATAATAAATGTTTTAGGATGATATATTACGACGTGTTTCACGATAATGAGTTCATACTTTTTTTTGAAGATGAAATCTTGTACACGAGCTGCAGAATAGATGATATTGGGATGGGTTTTGAGATAGTCCGGAAATTCCAGATTATCTGGGTCATCTAATACTTCTACTTTTGCACCATAGCTGGCAGCGAGGATACTAAAATAACCTTTTCTCGCTTTCAGGTCGAGGATTTCTTTGGGTTGATAGGTTTGGATAAGTTCACTAACTAGTCTCGCTCACTGCATTGGGGAAGAAAGGTTAAAGTTAAAAGAAGAAAGATTTCCTAAAGCCTGTTAACATACTAGACAAAGAATTGGTCTAATCTCACAATATCTAGTTCTGGTCTGCTTTCATTCAAGTCATCCAGCGTAAAATCTTGTAATTTATCGTTGTAGGTTTGGCAGATGTCTTCAATCAGGACCAGATTAAATTCTCTATCATATGCCTCTTCCACGAACATACGTACACAGAGATTTGTCGGGATTCCCGCAACGACAATATTTTGTATTCCTTTTAAGTGTTCTACGAGATGGGTCTCGTAAAAGGATGAAATCTTGTATTTCTTGATGATGATGTCGTTCTCTTGGAGAGGGATATCTTCTATTCGTTGGGAAAGTTCGTTGTCTGGAGCAAAAGGACCTTCGTTTTCGTGCTGCTGGATAAAGATGATTTTGTAGCCCATTTCTCTGGCGTATTGCACGAGGTAGGTTGCTCTCTCTATTAATGGTTCCATATTACGCAGGTAGTACTCTGAGTTTTTTTCTCTTCGGATTTCTTGGAGTCCAATGAGAACTAATGCAGTTTCGCTTTTCATCAGGAAATAGGGTCAGAAGATAAAAAAGCTGAACGAGAGAAGTATACGATTTTTGAAGCGATATGCAACTTGTTTTTTTTCCTTGATTTTCCAAGCCAAAAATCTACATTCAAGATACTTTATTCTGAACTATCATAGCGATGCGAATTTTTTTCAAAGTTCTGAGGGGGTTTTTTCTCTTTCTGACCTTGGTGGTCGGAATTGTCTATTTGAGAGGAGATATGCTTTTTTCCGCTCAGAATTTTCAGTTGATTAAAACCATTCTTTTGCCGTGATATTTGGTGTTTTGTGGACTGATTATGGGATATTTGATTGCAACGTTATGGGCAGGCAGAAGTGAATATCAAGACTTTGATAATAAAGAGAAGATTGCTATCAAAAGTTTTATTATCGGTATTGTGCTAGGAATGGTCTTAGCAGTTATCTATTTGGTGCTTTAATCTCCTTGACTACTCCAGAATGAAAGCATATCTTTGGATATTAGGAGCAGGACTGCTGTTTTTAGCAGGATGTGGGAAGGCTCCACAACAAATCAAGCTGGAAGCTAGCGGCTATCAAATACGCTATCAAGGGAACGTCTCTTGGGTGGCTCGCGAAACTTTGACTGAAACCCCGAATGACATTGTGGCTCTGTATACGGAGTCGGGAGCGAATAGTACCTATCAGGATTCTCTTTTATTGGCTGAGAAGTACAATCAGGGGAAAGGCGTGGTGGTATTTTCTCAGGAAGCGATAGATACGGTGAAGGCGAAGGGGCTGACGCTGGCAAATGAACGTGATGAAAAATTTAGCATTTCTTGTCAGGGAGAAAAAAAATCTGTTCATCTCATTGCCTATGCCATTACCAGTGGATTTGTCCAGAAAGTACCGAAGCTCTATATGACTCAGCTGTTCTGGGAAAAGGATGCGAATACGCTCTTGCTCTGGTCGCACAGCACCGAAAACCACAGTGAACAAGACGCAATACGAGCAGCTTTTCAGACGTTGCAATGTAGTTCATAATCTTTATTTTTTATTCTCTTATCAATGGCAGACCTTCTTACTCTCGACCCCAACGCAATTCCTCCTATCGGTTGAGGAATACCTCTTAAAAAAGAGCCTGCTGTCCCTCTCAGCCAAAAGGCAGACAAATTACTCGATAATGCACCGAATGAAGTCAGTTTAGGTGGGTTCTTCGGGAAAGTATTCATTGGGGTTGTTGTCGGGATTTGTATTTCCGCAATCTTTTTTGGGATGCTGAGTGCGATTGGAGGGCTTTTAGGAGGAGAAACGGGAGCTCCAAGTAGTATTTTAGGGATTTTGTTAGCGGGAATTGGTTTTGTAGCGGGAATGCTGGGGAATATGGGACTTGCGTTGCTGTATAATCTGTTTTTTAGCAAAAGATATTATACACTCGGGAAAATGGTTGGACTGATTTTTACTAGTTCGATTGTTATCTTTATTTTAACCATTCCGCTGTATTTCTTGTTTCAGCAGGACGTGGGGACGGTCTTTACGATTTTTGGGATTCAGATTATTTTCTCTTTTTTCATCACCTCCAATCTGATTGAGTTTCTAGCTCAGCCTAATTATGCTGCTTCAAGTATTCTGGGAAATTTGCTTGGATTTATGTTAAGCACGGTGATTTATTTGGCGATTGTAATGAATTTGCCTAGAGACCAAGTAGTAGAGAATCTGTTTCTGTTTATGATTGTGCCGCCATTGGTAGGGTATACGGTTATCATTGCGGGATTGGGGATTTGGGATGCGATTTATTATAAGCTCTTTGAATGGGGAAATAATCCGTTTTATTTGCGTTCTTTAAGTGAATTGAGAGAAGAGAGGCAAGCAGAAGAGATGATAAAGCAGAAGGAAAATGAAAGTGTGAATGTAGAGATGAGTTAGACCTTGATTTTTATTTGTTTCTCCTCATATGCAAGCAGTTTGATATATGCCTTACGATTCTTCACTTACCTCTTATGCAAAACAAAATAGAAAAGAATCCCAAATGACAAAAGCAGAAGCACTAGTACGACATTCTATCTTGAAA
>JAITQZ010000123.1 GCA_031288635.1 Candidatus Peribacteria bacterium
CTGTTTCATTTCTTTTTTTCAATAAGGGGTAAAATTTCTCAATAAGGGGTAAAATCCATGTCTTTTGGGGTAAGTAGATAAATCTACTTCCCATTATACTGACAATTCTATTTTTGCCCACTACTGACAATTCTATTCTGTTGTAACATATTTTTACACTTTCCCTTGCATTTCCCCTCCAAATCCCTATAAAGAACAAGAATTTGTGATGCTACATCTACAATTTTGATAGCTAAAAGGAGTATGGTTGTCGGTCTTTCCCCTACTTTTCTATCGTAAAAAATCATTGGAATCTTTTTTTTGATTTACTTTTGATTATTACCCCTATGGCTACAAAAAAATGAAACGTAGTGGAATCTCGCAAAACTGCGGGAACAGCTACCCCAAAAGCTACTCCTGAAAAAAGTAGTTTTCTTGCTGTAAAAGCAAAAACTCCAGCACCAGAGAAAAAAACTGACCCAAAAAAAGCGGAACCCAAAAAGGCTACCCCAACCTTTACAGCAAAGCCTCTCACCAAAAAGGTCGCTGAAAAACCGGTTGCCAAACAACCTGCTCCAACGGTGAAAATCGATGTGGAGGACGAAATTGTCGAAAAATCAACCCTTTCTACCAAGAAATTGCTTGCTCCTACGATAACGCTTGCCCCTACGGTAAAAACCAAGGTAAAAGACGGTATTTTCAAAGGCTACGATCAAGTAGAAAACAGAATTTTCCTTTCTAATCCAAAAACCTATGGAGAAATCCCTGATTTGCTTGAACTCCAAAAAAAAGGATACGAAGACTTTCTGATGATTTATCTTCCTAAACTATTTGAGGAGATGAACCCGATTTGGGATATTGGAGGAAATCATCTCAATGTCAGCATCTCCAATATCAAAGTCTCTGAACCGATCGAAACTATCGAAACTTGTAAAAAGAAAGAGCTCACCTACGGGGGAATTATTACCGCAAAAATCAAACTCGTGGAAATCGTAGAAGATGAAAAAACCAAGAAAAAATCTGAGAAAATGCTCTTTTCCAAAAGTGCAAACGTAGGAATTTTGCCAATTATGACGCCCTCTGCTACCTACATCATCAACGGAGTAGAAAGGGTAATTATTTCCCAGATTGTGAGGTCTTACGGTATCTTTTATTCCAAAAAAGACTTTAGATACAGCTGTAAACTCATTCCAGAAAACGGACCGTGGCTGGAAATTGACGTAGAAAAATTTGGAACCATCGTAGCGAGAATTAATAAATCCAGAAAATTCCCGATTACAGCACTCTTCCGTGTCTTTGGTATCGAAACTGATGATGAAATCAGAGAATATTTCAAAGACTGCTTTGAAGATGAAGCTGATGTAAATTATCTCGATATTACCCTCAAAAAAGACAAAGATACAACAGACGCAATTTCTGCAGCAGAATTTATCTACAATAAACTGCGTCCTGGGGAAATCATCGACCCGCAATCAGCTTTAGACTACGTGAAAGCTCAGTTTATGGACCCAAGTAGAATTTATGTAGGACGTATCGCTAGGAGAAAAATTAATGCAAAACTCTGACTCAAAAAAATTCTCGGAACCCAAGAATCCAACGTGTTTGACGCAGAAGATTTGTTAGAAACGATAAAATATCTCGTAAACCTTTCCAACAACAAAAAAGGCTACTATGTAGATGACAGCGATCATCTTTCAAATAAAAGGGTGAGAACCACAGGAGAAATCCTTTATTCTCATTTGCAGCCGATTATGAGGAAATTTGTGAAATCTGTGGGAGGGAAACTTTCTGTTCTCAACTTGGAAAATCCTATCAAAATAACAGACCTCGTGAATTTCAAGATGTTGGACAATGCGATTAAATCCTTTTTCGCTACGAGTCAGCTTTCTCAGTTCTTGGACCAAATCAATCCTCTTTCAGAGATTGAACACAAAAGAAGAATTACGGCACTCTGACCTGGAGGTTTGAAAAGAGAAACTGCAAAATTTGAAGTGCGTGATGTGCATCCTTCTCACTATGGAAGAATTTGTCCTATTGAAACGCCAGAAGGGCAAAATATTGGACTCGTGGTGCACCAAGCCTTGTATTCTCGTATCAACGCGGAGGGATTTCTAGAGACACCAGCACTGAGAATTTTCCGTGAAGTCGAAGCAAAAAAAGCTCAATTGGTAAATAGAATTGCCGATAGAGATACTTTTGAGCTAGACGCAAAAGGAAATCCCACAAAAAAACTGATTGTAGCCGAAGATACCTATATCGATGACAAAGCAGCAGCTGCGATTGAGCAATCTTATGGAAAACTCAAACTTCCCGTGAAAGTAAAGCCATTCTTCACCGATGAAATCGAATATATTTCTCCAGAAATGGACGAAAAGACCGTAATTGCCGACGCAACGAGCCCCATCGATGAATACAATAATATTAGAGCAAAACGTGTGGCTGCCAGACATTATACCGAGATGGAAACGTTCCATATCAACGATGTCACACATATGGACGTAAATCTCTCCCAAATTTTTTCTCCAAATGTTTCTGTGATTCCGTTTGTAGACCATAACGATGCTGTGCGTGCTTCTATCGCAACTTCTCAGCAGAGACAGGCATTGCCGCTCTTAAAAAACTCTTCTCCCCTAGTCGGAACCGGTCAAGAAAGAGAAGTCGTACGTATGACCAATGCCGTAATTTTGGCAGAAGAAGACGGAGAAGTGATTTACGTAGATGGAAAAAGAATTAAAATAAAATATAAAGCAGGGACAAAAGAGTACGAACTCATTACCTTCCTCAAGTCTAACCACAAAACCGCGATTGTCCAAATCCCCCGTGTAAATCTAGGACAAAAAGTAAAGAGAGGCGATCTGCTCGCTGAAGGTCCATCTAGCGTTGATGGAGAACTCTCACTGGGAAATGCTTTACGTATCGCTTTTATGCCTTGGAAAGGATACAATTATGAGGACGCAATCGTTGTTTCACAACGTTTGGTCAAGGACGATGAACTTACTTCAATGCACATCGAAGAACACGAAATCGAAGTAGCTGATACCAAACTTTGACCTGAAGAGACCACCAACGATATTCCGGGAATTGCTCTGGCAAAATTGAATAATCTGGATGAAGAAGGAATTATCAGAATTGGGTCTATCGTAAAAGGAGGCGACATTCTGATCGGAAAAATCACCCCAAAATCTGAAGGAGAACTCACCCCAGAAGAAAAACTCATCCAAGCTATCTTTGGGGACAAGTCCAAGAACGTAAAAGATACCTCTCTCTACCTTCCTTCAGGAAGCGAAGGGAAGGTTATTGATGTAGTCATTCTAGACGCGAAAAAAGGAGATAACTTGATGGCAGGAGTACGTAAAAAGATTAAAGTCTATGTTGCTACCACCAGAAAAATAGAAATCTGAGACAAACTTGCAGGAAAACACGGAAATAAAGGTATCGTAGCCATCGTAGTTCCTGAAGAAGATATGCCGTATTCTGCAGATGGAAAATCTGTTGATATTGTGTTGAACTCCTTATGAGTAATCTCGCGTATGAACCTCGGTCAGCTTTTTGAAACTCAATTGGGACTGATTGCAAAAACGCTCGGAGTGCAGTTTGCCGTGCCAACCTTTGGAGACTTTGGGCTCAATCAAATCTTGGAATTAGCAGAAAAAACCTGACTTTCCGACCAATTAACCACCGTGCTTTACGATGGATACACTGGAGAACCATTTGATAAACCTGCAACCGTAGGATATATGCACATCTTGAAACTCGTACATATGGTAGAAGACAAAATCCACGCTCGTTCCGTTGGTCCATATTCACTCATTACTCAGCAGCCTCTCGGAGGAAAATCTCGCCAAGGAGGTCAGAGATTCGGAGAGATGGAAGTATGGGCACTAGAAGCATATTCAGCGGTATATACCTTACAAGAAATGCTTACCGTGAAATCTGATGATGTACAGGGAAGAAATAAACTGTATGAAAGTATTATCAAAGGACAAAAGCCAAAGATTGGAGGATTACCGGAGTCATTCAACCTTGTCACTTATCTTTTCCGTGGAATTGGACAAAATATTCAGCCTTTGACTGCTGATGAGATGGAAAGAGTCCATGAAGAAAGAATTGAAAAAATTAAATCACTCGGACTTTCCGGACTGATGACTTCATCACTGAATGTCATAACAGAAGAAGGAGAACTCGGCGAAGGAGAAGGAGGAGAAGAAAGAGAAGAAATGCTCGACAAAGTCGTAGAAGATTTGGAAGAATTTGGACAATTGGAGTAGTGAAATAACGTTAGGACAGGGAAAACCCTGTCCTAATTAAAAGTATAATAATTAATTTGGTTAGTTCTTTATTTTACAGGTAAGAGAAAAGAATGAAAAAATGAATAATTATGTGTGCTTTTCCGATGACAGGAAAAACCTATGCAGGAAATAAGTATCAAAATATTTGTGATTTAGGTCGTACTCGTTTTAAGCATCTTTTATCTGAAAATGGATGACAAAATGCTATTGAACAGCAGAAATGAGAAAAAAGACCAATTAATCCTGAACGACCAAATAATTATAAAGAAGCTATTGTAGAAGCACTACATCATTATGATGTGGTATTAGTGAATGAAGCGATATTGGAAACGTTAAGAAATAATAATATTCCTTATTCTTGTGTTGTTCCTGTTGTTTCGTGTAAGAAAGAATATATGGAAAGAATGAAATCAAGAGGAAATAATGAGCAATTTATACAAAAAATGGCAGAACATTTTGAAGAATATATTACCAATAATGCTCAAGATGAGTATGCAGAAAATATTTATACTTTACAGCAAGGACAATATTTATCAGACTTATTGAAAACATTGGACATTCCATTAATCGAAAAAATAGCTATATAAAAAGTATCCTTTTATTTCTCCCCTCTCATTAATTTAATGGAAACTACCATCGAAGAAAAAATGCTTTACCAAGGAAAAATGCTTGAGATAGTAGAGAAAAAAATCGGAAATAAACTTTTTGAAATTGCGAGAAGGTCGCCGTGAGTGAGGTTGCTTTTTCTCAAAGGAAACCACATTTTGCTGACGAGAGAACGAAGACACGAATATAATGCGTATGATTATAGGCTTCCGTGATGAAAAGTCTTTGATACATTATCAGAATACAATGAAAAATTAGCCAACAATGAAGACATCTTTCTTTATGCTCAGCAATCTGCAAACAAAGAAGCCAAAGAGGAAGCTGGACTACTTCCCACCACTCTTCGTCATCTTACTACCAGTAAAGCTGGAGCAACGGTTGAATGGGATTTGTATTATTTCGTAGTAGAAGACTTCACAGAAAATCAGAAGGGACAGGAATTAGAAGAATGAGAGGACATAGCAATAGAACGAAAAACAAGAGATGAAGTGAAACAGTTATGTTTGGCAGGCGACATCAGAGAAGAAAGAACTGTCGGTGTACTCTTAAAATTCTTATTACAAGTATAAAGAGAAACCAGACTTTTATTTCCAATACTATAAAAATGCTGGGACAAACAGGTCTTTTCAATGCTTCACAAGATTTTGTTCTCTTTGATGGAACTACGAATATTAGAAAAGAGCGATATAATGATGAGTGGTATTTCTCTATAGTAGATATTGTTGGTTTTTTGTCGTGAAGTAATAACCCCAGAAGATATCGAAGCGATTTGAAAATAAAATTGGCTGATGAAGGAGGGTTTAATGAGTTGTACGGAAAAATCGTACAACTGAAATTACTTTCTGCAGATGGTAAAAAATACTTATCAGACGCTACAAATACTCAAACCGCACTCCGTATTATTCAGTCCATCCCTTCTCCTAATGCTGAGCCACTCAAACAACGATTGGCTTCTCTGGGGAATGAAAGAATTCTTGACCTCAATGACCCTGAACTCTGAATGCAGAGAGCCAGAGCCAGAGCTATGCAAATCTACAAGAAAAAAGGGATGATGGACGAGGAAATTAGACAAAGAATACAAAGTATTGAGACGAGAAATGAATTTACCGACCAACTCAGAGAAAGAGGAATAAAAGACGGATTTGAATATGCTTATCTCACAAATAAAACGTATGGCATTTTTGGAGCACATATGACAGCAGCAACCATTAAGGAAATGAAAGGTCTTGCAAAATCTGACAACATTCGCGACCATATGAATAAACAGGAATTACTCTTGACGGAAATGACCGAAGAAACTGCAAAACATGTTATGGTAGGCAATAATGCAAAAGGCTTTAATCAATTAGAAGAATGTGTGGATGTATCGGTAGAAATTATGAAAGAAACCAGAGAAAAAATTGAAAAAGCCACAAAACAGCGTGCATTATCAGATTTTAATCGTCTTTCAGATACACAAAAAGAGAAAAAAAACTGATACATAAAAAGAAAAATTCGTTAAAATAAGTTCTGAGAAAATCCGCTAGAAAGGCAAAAAAAGTCGAAAATCTCTTGAAAAAAGAGTCCAAAACAATAAAAAAGAAAAGATTATAAAATTGTGGTAATTTTACCCCCAACTGCTGCTTTGCTAATGAAAAAAGTACTTTTATGGATATGTTCAGTGATACTTGTTGGGGTTTTTGTATTTTTGATACTACATAACACTTGAAATAAACCTATCCTACAACTTTCTTCTGCTTCAATATTGAGTGGGGCAGAACGTGAAGTGATGGCAACAGAACAGCTACCAGAACATCCACAGCTTACTAACTATACAGAGTTTGTGGGGACAGAACATCTTTCAACTTGTGAATTTGGATGTAAACTTGGATATGAAAGCAAAGATTTCCCAGGAGTAGTAAGTAGAGATATTTATAGATTTACTTCCTTAGATTTGGGGATTACTTTGCTCTATGAAGCATCCTGGACTACAGAAAACGGAGAAACTTCACCTCAACAGACTATTATTCAGAGTGGAAATTTCGTTTGTCTGGAGAATAGCAATGCCCCCAAAGCAAGATGATGTATAGAATTTCTTCCTTATGAAGAATGGGAAAATATCGCAAAAGAACGATATAAATACCACTTAGATTATAGAGATTATGAACTATTTGGCACTTGAGAGATAAAAGGTCTGACTGATAGAGGAGAACCAGACTATAGTATGACTGCTGGTAGAAAATATCTGCATAATTTCTACTTTGTACAATATAGTTGTGATTGATGTATCTCGTGGATGGGTTATCCGTGAATAGATTATACGTGGGTAGATACCATAGAACCATCTCATCAGCGTATTAAAAAATATGGTCTCTTGATGAGAACGGGAGCAGAAAATGCAGAATGTCGTCAGGAACTCATTGATATCTATCAGACGGAAATAGCAAATTTCAATGCTTCTCATCAGATAATGCAGGCAGAATTACTTGTTTCAGACTGGACAGATAATGCTAGTGATAAATTATTTGAGAAATGAGCTACTAGTGTTGTCGGTCCAGAATGCCCAGTTCGTGCAGAGAAGACGATAGAAGATATTAGATGGGAACTGTCAAACTGGGGAAAATATGAAACGTATACAGACACGGAACGAGCAGGAATGACGATGGAATGACCATCAATTGATGAGGAATGAAAAGTTGATTGACTAAAAATTGTAAAATTTGGACTAGTATATCAAGATGATGAAGTATATGAAGCTTTTCTCAAAGGAGTTGCCTCATTCAATGCCACTCATTCAGGAAATATACGAATAGAAATGGGTGTAGCAAAAACGCAATATGAAAAATATCTTTGAGAAGCTGACAGGCTAGGGAAAGAAGGATATTTTGTTGCAGTCCCTCCACCTGATTGGAAACCAACAGAAGAACAAATTAAAAATGATTTGCTTGTGGCTGTTTATCATGCGATTTGATTAGATAGTTCAGAGGTCGAAGCATTAGAAACACCTCTCAATCTTGTTAGATAATTCAGACTTATATATCCTTTTTTATTCTCTTATCCTATGCGTTAATGTACAAAAACAAATTTGAGGGACTTATGGTTACCCTCGCCTCAGTAGATGAAATCGGGCAATGGTCCCACGGAGCGGTAGAAAATCCTGATACCGTGAATTACCGTACAGGAAAACCCAAACAAAACGGACTTTTCTGTGAATCTATCTTTGGTCCCGTGAAGAATTTTGAATGTAGCTGTGGAAAATATAAAGGAGTCCGCTACAAAGGAATTGTCTGCGAAAGATGTGGCGTAGAGGTCACGACTTCCCGCACTAGAAGGACGAGAATGGGACACGTTGAATTGGCAGCTCCTATCATCCATGCACGGTATAAAAATTCTCCCTCTGGAGGAATTCATCAACTGTTGCAACTCTCAGCGAATGAGATTGATAAAATTTTGAGCTTTGTAAAATATATCGTTCTCAAACCCGTTGAAGACACTGCAAAAACAACACTCAAAGAAACCCTGAAAAAAGATTTTGATGCAAAGATGAAAGAACTAGATGATCTCGTTAACGAAGAAAAAGCTAACGAAAAAGAAGCTAAGAAACTCAAAGAACTCGAAAAACTCTATACCGAAAATAAAGAAGCTCTCGAAAAAGAGATGCTCAGACTCAATTCCATTATCGCTTCTCTCTCACAAGGGATGACAATTGCAGAGTCTGATTATAGAAATTTTTTCCATCGTTTCACTGACCTCGTACAAATGTCTTCAGGTCCTGATGGCGTATTAAAAATGCTCAGTGAAATTGACGTAGAAAAAGAAATCAAGAAAAAGGTCAAAGAATTCCCAGCTATTCGTAGCGAAGAAGCCAAGAAAAAGGCGATGAACCTGATTAAACTTTTAATCAATCTCTATGTCTCTGGCGTAAAACCTGAAAATATGGTTCTCAGAAAATTGCCTGTAATTCCTCCTGATTTACGTCCTGTAGTTCAACTTGACGGGGGAAGGTTTGCATCTTCTGATGTCAACCTTTTCTACAGACGCGTCCTCATGAGAAATATCAGACTCAAAAAAATGGTACAAGTAGGGATGCCAGACGTGCTCAAAAAGAATGAAGTCAGACTTCTCCAAGAATCGGTGAACAACCTCCTCGTTGGAGAAAAAAACTCAGCAGGAAAAGCGGGAGCCGGAATAAAAGTTTTCAAGTCGCTCTCTGATATGCTTAGCGGAAAAGAAGGAATCTTTAGAAAAAACCTGCTCGGAAAACGTGTGGACTACTCAGGAAGGTCAGTAATTACCGTTGGACCAGACTTGAAACTCGATGAATGTGGACTGCCAATTTACATCGCAGTAAAAATCTTCACCCCCTTCATCATTGGAAAACTGATCGAAAAGAAAATCGTGTATACGCCAAAACAAGCAGAAAAGCTGATTAAAGACGAAGACCCGATTGCATTGAAATTCCTCGAAGAAGTCATCAAAGATAAATACGTCTTGCTCAACAGGGCACCAACACTGCACAGACTTTCAATTGAAGCCTTCAAAATCAAGCTCTACCCTGGAAAAACTATCAGACTCCATCCGCTGGTGTGTGGGTCTTTCAACGCCGACTTCGATGGAGACCAGATGGCAGTACATTTGCCGATTTCTGATGAAGCTCAAAAAGAAGCACGCGAACTAATAGCATCTGATAAAAACGTGTTGAAACCTGCATCAGGAGAGCCAACACTTTCGCTTTCCCAAGATATGGTATTGGGAGTGTATTATATTACAGATTTTTTCAATTCTGCATATCCAGAGGTAAATACCTTGGAAGAATGGAAAAACAAGACTCCGGTCGTAGCGAGATTTGCTTCTCCAGCATTAGCGTATAAAGCCTTTGAAAATAAGGAAATCAATATAAAAGACAAAGTCGTCATCCTCACCAAGGGAGAACCTTTGGAAACTACGGTTGGAAGAGTGATTTTCAATACCACACTCCCAAGGGGAATGGAATTTGTCAACGAAACAATGGGAAATAAAGCCATTAAAAAGCTGATTTCTCGTGTCTTTGATGAATACAATATGCCGACGACAGTGAAAATGGCAGATGCCATCAAAGACCTTGGGTTCAAATATTCCACTATCGCTGCGGTATCGATTAATATTTTGGATATGAAAATCCC
This sequence comes from Candidatus Peribacteria bacterium, assembly GCA_031288635.1. The sequence goes on from JAITQZ010000123.1 coordinate 10,016, forward strand.
TGCTGAAAAAGGAGATATTCTCAAAAACGGAGATAAAAAAGCTGATGAAATTTTGAAACTCTACTACAAAGGCTTCTTTTCAGAAGGAGAAAAACATAGAATGATTGTAGACGTTTGGACGAATGTGAAAAAAGAAGTAGAAGCCCAACTCAAACCTATCATTACCCCAGGAAACGATTTGTATACCATGATTGATTCTGGAGCAAGAGGTTCTCAGACCCACTTGACACAAATCTGTGGAATGAAAGGGCTCGTGGTCAATCCTCAGGGAGAAATTATAGAATTGCCAATCAAAGCTTCATTTGCAGAAGGATTGAAACCTATCGAATACTTTATTGCGGCCCACTCTGGACGTAAAGGAAAAGCGGATACCGCACTTCGTACAGCGGAATCTGGATACTTGACGCGTAAACTCTGTGATGCGAGTCAGGAAGTCATCGTCCGTGAAGAAGACTGTGGTAGCAAAGAATACATTATTTACTCCAAAGACGAAGCGGCACTTAAAGGAGAAAAATTTGCCAATCTGATTTATGGTAGAGTAGTAGCCGAAGACATCATTGACGAAAAAGGAGCCATTCTAATGCACGCGGGAGAAATGATTGACAAACAACAAATTACTTTGATTGAAACTTCAAGTGTGCCATATATCAAAGTTCGTAGTCCTTTGACCTGCCATTGTGCGAGTGGAGTGTGCCAAAAATGTTATGGAATGGACCTGTCTAGTAGAAGGTCTGTAGAAATAGGAATCCCTGTCGGAATTATTGCTGCTCAATCTATCGGAGAACCTTCTACTCAGCTCACCCTCGATACTTTTCACGCCGGTGGAGTCGCTGGTCAAGGCGATATGGCTACCGGTATTGATAGGATTAAACAGCTCTTTGAAGTACGTGCTCCAAAAAATCCCGCTATCGTTGCTCCCTTTGACGGAACCCTTGACTTTGAAGAAACTCCAGAAGGGGGAAAATTCTGACTGCTTAAAATCACTTCCGATGTACAAAAGAAAATCTATATCATTAAAGATGGCTACAAAGCAAGTGTAAAAGTCGGTCAAAGACTCGCGAAAGGTGGAGTCTTCGCTGCAAAAGGACAAAGCAAGCTGAAAGTAAATGAAGAAGGGTCTGTATTGCAAGTCGACAAAGACGCGGTCATCCTAGGAGTAGTAGAAACCTTCACAAAAGCCCTCTACGGTCTGCTTCCAAAGAAAAACAGATCAGGAGAAAGTGTAATCAAAGGAGAAATTCTGACGACAGGGGCGTTGAACATTATGGAATACAAAGCCATCGTCGGAGACCTTCAAGCCCAGAGATACATTATCAACGAAGCAAAAAAAGTGTACGCTGACCAAGGACAAGACTTGAATGACAAACATATGGAAATCGTGGTAAAGCAACTCTTTTCAAAGGTCTTTATCGAAGACTCTGGAGACTCTAGCTTCATCCCAGGAACCTACGTAAAATACGAAGAATACATCCAGAAAAACGAAGAGCTCACCGCTCAGAGTAAGCAAGTTGCAAAAGGACAAAGGATAGCTCTCGGACTGACTACCATCGCCAAAGAAACGGATTCGTGGCTCTCTGCAGCTTCCTTCCAAGAGACTATCAGAGTAATGGTAGGAGCTTCGCTACGTGGTGCAGTAGACAACCTTTCTGACTTGAAAGCGAATGTTATCATTGGTAGACTCCTACCTATCGGAGAAAATTATAGAAATATGCACGGATACTAAAAATCTAGTAGAAAAAGCCCTAACGTGGTATTATGTTAGAGGCTTTTTTTTATAATCCCATCTTTTTTCTTTGATCAGCTTTCTTAAAGTTTCTTTGATTTGGCGTTTCCCTCTGGCATTGATATAAAAAGAAACAGAAGATTAAGTATAAATAGGTTCTTTACTTGTTCTGCAGGAATAGACAGAGATGAAAGACCTAATCTTGTCTACCACCTCCATTTCTTTTTTGTTTTTGTTGATTTGTCCTACATCATACATATTTTGTAGATTGAGCCACATCTCAATTGAAGTGCTAAAAGCCGATGAAATGCGGAGAGCAAGTCTTGGGGTCAGATTTTTTCTTCCGTGAATGATATTGTTTACTTCAGATTTATTGATTCCAAGAAGTTTTGCGAAATAAACCTGCGACCATCCCCTTTCCTCAAGTTCCCTTCCAATAAGTTTTCATGGATGTGAAGTTTCTGGAATAAAATCGTCTTCGAGTCTGATGTTTGCCATGGTAATAATAAATAAGAGATAAATAGTTGTCAATGATAGTTCTCAATATTTTCTAAAATAAGGATTAGTGGGGAAGTAGTAACTGAGAAGAAAAGCCTGAATTTGCTATTATATCTAACGGAATACTTACCTTTATATTTTCCCGAATCATACCTCTCAAAATGAAGTGACTTAGTCTCATTCAAATCGTTTTTAGTCTCATTCAAATCGTTTAATGTAGTAGCACTTCTTAATATGTCAACTACATCACGAAACCATTCTTCTGCACTAATAGGCAGCTTTGAAATCCTCTGTTTTTTCTAGGTTTCATAAAGCTTCCTTCATTTGCTATTGCCCTTGAATTCAATCTTCATAGATATAAAGCGAGAGATAAAGCTGTAAGATACCCCTCTAATCATCTTACAGTTTCCATTATATTCAATTTCTTTTAAATTGCAAGAAAAAGTTGAATTATTTAGAAACTTCATCACTTTTTTCTCCTATTGATTTTCTGATGGGGAAAAATAAACTTCTACTGTTTTTATTCTCTCCTGGTAGCTATGCACCCAACCTTCTGAACTCGTAGCAAAAAGAAAACCTCCTGAAAAAAAATCCGATTTTTCTTCATTTTTCTTCTCCTTCTTCTCATTCGACTTTGGATGTCGCGATGACCGAGAGACCTGCATTTCCAACCGTGAACGAAAATAGCTATTGTCCCAGGCGATACCATCGCAAAATTTTATCCCAATCTCTCCAAACCAGAAATCTTTTGGTTGAAGCGACACCTGAAAACCCACAATGACATTCCAACCCTCCAAAAAGGTACCTATATCGTGAGCTGAACCTATACCGCCACAGATTTCTTGACCCACCTCGCCAAAGGTCCAGAAAAAGAGTTTGTCTCTTACACCGTACTAGAAGGGCGGTCTATTTACGACATTGATGATGATTTAGCGAAAAAAGGCTATATCCAGCCCGGCGAATATATCGCTTATACTACCAATCCCGAAAAAATTTCAGAACTCGCCAAAAGATACGACTTCTTTGACCAGAACCTAAAAAGTCTGGAAGGATTTCTCTATCCGGATACTTACTATTTGGATAATTGGGGAAATCTGGTCAATCAGCTCGTTTCTATCCAGCTCAATACCTTCAAAAAGAAAGTGCGGGAGCCTCATAGTTCAGACTTCAGTAAAATCCAACAGAAATATGGACTGAATACCTATCAAACGATCACCCTAGCTTCCGTTATCGAAAAAGAAGAAAAAGCTGATAACAATAAACCTACTATTGCAGGCGTTTTTTACAACAGATTGCAAAAAGGGATGTTGCTAGGTGCGGACATTACATTATGCTATAATTTTCAGCAACCGTATACCAGCTGTACTTCGTCAGTAATAGCAAAAAATGTTGCTGATGCCACAAATCCCTACAATACGAGACAAGTAGCGGGATTGCCACCTACGCCGATTGGCAATCCCAATGTAGCTACTATTCAAGCTGCACTCACTCCAAAGCAGACTGCTTATCTCTTCTATCTTCACGATGCCCAAGGAGGCATCCATTACGGAGAAACCAACGCTGACCACGAGAAAAATAAAGCACAGTATTTGTAATATTTCTTGCAAGTTCGGTTTGACTTTTGCCTGCATTTTAGTATGCTGAAAAAGAAATACTAAGCTTTTATGTTCGGAAAAAAATGAACAACGCACGAATCTTTACCAGTAAACATCTCGGTATTCTAGTGATAGGAGTGGCATTAGCTCTGGTTTTTGTGTGGATTGTTCGTGAAAATAATTTTTCTGCTAGTGTCCTCTCTCTAGCAGAACGTGAAACCATTCAAAAAGCTCAATGGGATGCTGCCTACAAAAAGACAACAGGAGATTTGGAACTCTTTATCACGCCTCAGCTCCAAACCTATGATGAGCTGTTTGTGTCTCTGCTGTTTTCTCCCTCAAAAATCCAAGTGATAACAGACACTATCAGTTCTCCCTATGCATTCAATGTCCTTGCATCCACACCCAGCTCCTTATTACTGACAGTAAGCAACTTTTCTACAGGAAATGTGGATGAAGGAATTCTCACGGTACCATTTAGCGGAGATCAAAACGAAATCACGATAGAATACGTTTCAAATAGCGAAGCAGGAGGACAGTTGTTTGCTGTCGGTTTTATTTCATCATCACTGTCCCCTGATGAGAAAGCTCTTTAGTATCTTCATAGCTCTTACCCTTTTCCTTGGGATTACTTTTGCTCAGGCAGCACCAGATAGTTTTTTAGTGGAAGTAAATCCCTCAAGTTTCCAAGCCAATCAACCCGTTGATATCACCATCACTGCACTAAGAAATGGGATGCCCTCTACAACCTATACGGGAATGATTTTTATGAATATCAATGGACTTTTGATGAGTGAGCGTGTACTGCCAAATAAAGGACGAGTACAATTCAAACCATCTGACCTCGGAAAAATTACGCTTAGCAAAGGACTAGAAATCAAAAAAACTGGAGAATATGCTCTAGCAGTGAGTAATTTCGAGGAAACCATCTTTGGTTCTACGAAAGTGACCGTCATCAATCCTACCACTACCACACTCAAAACAATAGAGATTCTTTCTCCCCTGGCAAATATTACCGAGATGAGTGAGTCCACTTTTGTTTTCGCTAGAGCTCCCGAGCTCCCCAATGCACTCGCCCAGATTTATCTCAATGATGCTCTCGTAACTGACACCGTACCCGTAGACTCCCAAGGAAATATTGAATACACCATCGGGGGACTGCAGCCGGGAGTAAATACCCTTCTCATCACTATTACTTCTCTTGCAAACCAAGAACTCTGAAGGTCAGAAGTCGTAAAATTTATCTACGAACCCCTTTCTGATCAGCTTTTAAAAGAAATTATCCTAACTCCAAAGAGCAACCTCAGAATAGGAGACAAAGTCAATTTTGAAGTTAAAACTAATACTGCGGTCACCTCTGCGAAACTGCTGTTTAGTAATGGACAAGCTCCTCTCGTCCTAGAAAAAGATGGTGAAGGATCCTTTTCGAGGACAGCAATGTTGGTCACCACAGGGCAGATTTCTCTAGATGTAGAACTTACTACCGTGGGACAGGTAAGAACTTACTCAGGGAATACTACTGTTTTTGTGGATAATACCCCCGAAGTACGTAATGTAAAATTTCAAATTGACCCTAAAGAGCCTAAAAATCTGCACGTAAGTCGACAGGTCGTAGGCTCCGAAGTGTCAGGATTTGATGTCCTCTACGGACTGTCCAAAGAAGTCCTCAATCAAAAGACAACCGTATCGTGAACCGCAGTAATCTTTCAGATCGAACCAAAAACAACCTATCATTTCAAAATCATTCCTCTCGTAGACAGTGGTGATCAGCACGGGACTCCTACAGAAATCTACACCTATGACCCCGCCATCCCTTTAGAAGCAGCCAGTACCACGTTAAGCTGACCGATAGTAGTCATTGAGTCTACCAATAGCCTCTGTGTAATCAAAGGGATTAGAGTGACAACAGAAAAAATTGGGAGAAAAACCTATCTCGTCCGAGATGCTGTAAAAAATGCCACTTCTTACACGGTCTATATGTCTGAGGTCAATGACCCCACCACCAAAAAAAAGCTGCTTGATACCAAAGAAACCAGATATGAATATCCTTTTGATTACTCTGCAGAAGTAGATATTTTCGCATATTTTCGAGTGGAAGCTACCTGTGATGATGGACAAGTACTAGAACTCACCGGAGCAAAAAAAGTACAAGTCTGACCCGAAGAAGATCTGCTCCTGCTGATTTGTATCTCTTTCCTCATCTATGCAGGGATCAGACTTTATAGATACGCTGAATAGAAAAGCTGTACCATTACTCAGCAGAATATTCCACGGCCGAAAGGGTAGCCACTATCCAAATGCCTGCAATAACTAGCAATGCAACTAATAACAAAATGTTTTTCAGCAAGCTTTTTTTATGCTTTGCCTTGGAAAGAGCCTTTGCCTCTGCTGGACTTTCGGTAATCCCTTTTTTCAGTCTCCAGGCTTTGAATTCCTGTAAAATGATTTCCAAAATCTCTGCTGGAGTTCTTTCACTGGTGTCAACGATGAGATTATAGTTTTTGTAAGCTCGAACATCCAAATCGTAGAGCTTTTTATACCTTTGTTGGTCATGCAGATTTCTTTCTTTCACTTCTTGTAAGGCCTCCTGTGCATTAGCAAATTTGTCTGTTTCTCTATGGGCATTCAGAATTCTTTGACTAGCTACAGCCTCGTCAATGTCGAGCAAAATCTTAAACGCTGCAGGCTGAGCATAAAATCCCAGTCTACTATCGAGAATAATATTGTCTGTTAGCTGTAAGCCTTTCTGATATTCTTCGTATTTCAAATCAAATTCTTTCTGGTTCTCTGGCTTATCTCCCAGTAGATTAAAATCCTGAATATTCAGTCCCATCTCTGCAGCGAGTTTTCTTTTCATATCGCCAATAGAGACGATTTCATAATGAAGTTTCTCTGCTAAAAGTTTGGAAATAGTCCCTTTTCCACTGCCCGCTTTCCCTCAAAGAGTAATCAGCAT
>JAITQZ010000023.1 GCA_031288635.1 Candidatus Peribacteria bacterium
TATATCTCCAAAGGAACAGCTAAAGAAAGTATATCTCCAAAGGAACAGCTAAAGAAAGTATATCTCCAAAGGAACAGCTAAAGAAAGTATATCTCCAAAGGAACAGCTAAAGAAAGTACCCCACCAAAAGTAACACAAAAAAAGTCTGCAATATATAAAATATCTTACGTTGTACATCCAGAAGCTTTCCATCTCGGTAATCATAAATCCGACCAAGCTATAAATCCCCCTTCCACGCTAATAATATGCTCCGAAATATCCAAAAGACCTTGCACCATATCAGCAGATTTCATCCCATAGCTACAGATAATAAAACATTTCGTAAAGGAAATACGCAAAAGTTGCTCCCTCAAAAGCTCTTCATTCTCTATCCGTTCAGAATCTGGTAGATGTGCGTGAAGATATTCAGCTTTTGTCCTAATATCATAAATGAGATACCCTTGACGCAAATGAGGAAGAGCAACTCCTTCCGACCATTCAAACACTTCCTGATACAGTTGCACACAACTAATAGAGATATCCTCCAGAGGAAATAAAAAAGTCTGATTTTTTTTCTGCTCTTGTTCCAATAGAAGTTCTGCGTGCTGAATAGCAGGGAATTGCTGAGTATCCAAATAGTGGAAGTATTCATCCAAATAAGGAAAAGGCGTATCTCCACAACAAAAAACTGCATTAAGATGCCCCTGTTCAGCCCTCAAAGCATCCAATGTCCCCTTCGCCTTACATTGTTCTAAAAATTGCAAAATCCCCGCCAAAGCAAACCCTGAACTTGGTCAAACGACAATCCCTTGCCTAACAAGGTCCAGACTCATTTGATAAGAAAGACGCGTTCAAACCGCTATAAGCGTATCTACATACTGCTCCCACGAAAACGCAATTTGACGAAGTAAATGCTGGGTTCTCGGACCCGGAATAGGATTATTTGGTTTCCTTACGACTCCCACGGTCTGCAGATGACTATTCTGCTCTTTCAAAAACTTAGCAGTTCACACCATCGTCCCTGTAGTCCCTAATCCAGCACAAAAAAGCTGAATATCCCCTTGAAGTTGTTGATAAATCTGCGGACCCGTAATAGTGTAATGAACTTTTGGATTTTCGGGAGTATCATATTGTCCGGGATTCATCCACCCAGACTGCTGACCAGAAATTTTTGCCTGATAGATACTACTGGAAGGGTCATTAGGATTGGGACAAATGGCTTCTTTATGCACAATCATTTCTACTCCAAACAGCTGCAAAACTTTCCTTTTACCTGGAGTAATTTCGTGAGAAACCAGAGCCTTAGTAGTGGGTATACCCAATATTCTCGCAATCACCGCTAAAGAAAGTGCCGTATTCCCAGAAGAACTTTCAATCAACGTATGCACAGCTGAAACATCTTTATGTATCAACATCTGAAACGCTGGAAGGGATTTTACATTCAAGAGCGGCAGCAGTTGCAAAAGTTTCGCAAAAATATGCACTCCCTCTGAAAAAAAAGGATTAAGACAAAGCGGCAATTCCACTAAAGGAGTAATGGTAGTATGAGGATTGAGATAGTCCAAAAGAGCTTTTTCTCCTCTAAAAACGTTGTGTGTAGTCATTGAGGTAGTATACTATTTTACTTGTGTTGTTGTACTTGTGTTGGTATAAGGAAAGGAAGAAAAAATGCAAGCCATAAAAAAATCTGATTTGTTTCCAAGTCATTCCAGCCAAAATCACTCCATACCCTACAAAAGATGTCTTATATCTTATATCTTTTCCGCAATCTTTTAAAGAAATTAGGATATAGTTTTTTTAGTGTGAGCTGTTTATTATTATAAGTAGCATCATTATTAGGATTAAGTCTTAAAGCTTCATCATAACAAATAATAGCTTCCTCATATGTTCCTAATTCCCGTAAAGCATTTCCTTTATTATAATAATCAGAATCATCATTAGGATCAAGTCTTAAAGATTCTTCATAACAAATAATAGCTTCTTCATATTTCCCTAATTTATGTAAAACATTTCCTTTATTATTATAAACAAAATCACTGCTTGGATTACATTCTAGAACTTTATCATAACAAATAATAGCTTCCTCATATTGTCCTAAGCGCTCTAAAGCATGTCCTTTATTATAATATATCTGTGATAATAAAATAGTTTCCGCATCTCCTTCTTGAGCAAGCATAGGGGTATTAGAACTCCGTCAAAGACCTTCAATATATGTATATTGACCTACCATTGCTCATCGCTTGAAAGGTAAAATTCTATCATCATAGCTTGCGGCATCAAAGAAATACAAATTATTTCCTATTTCTACTTTCAGTGCTGAATGGTTAATAATATTGAGCCCTTTATGCTTAATTTGTAGTTCATCCAGAAAAGTGTGTCCGAGGAGAGAAAAACCTACACAATAAATCTCCTTTGTCTCTAAAATCTTACTAAGTTGGTAGCCATTATTTTTTTTATCATACTGGTAGGGATACTGTTTTAATGCCTTAAAAATTGCATTAGTAGCAGCTGTCTCCATTTCTGCTATCGATTGGTCATTTTTACGCTCCCTCACTCGGTGAAGTTTTTCTTTCCAATACTCAATATCCATTACCTCTCTTAATTTTTGGCTTTCTTCATCTATGTTAACGTTTCTAATAGTATATACCTCACCTCACTTAGTATAAGTAATCTGTCAATTTCAGCGAATTTTCTCAAATCTATTTTCCTCACAATACGCTATAATAACGTCCTGCTCAGCTTTAGTAATAGTTTCCAAGCCATAACGTACCATATCTATTCCCTTTCTCAAAAAGGTTTTGTCAAACGTCTGACTGAACGTAGTAGCAAGCTCCGTTTCTATCTGTTCTGTTTTATAGGTAGGATAATATATATATCCTTTTTCAACCTGTTTCTCTCTTTCATCACGTGGAAGATAAAAATTAGAAACAAATGCCCTAAGTTCTCCAGGCTTAGGCTGATACTCTTCAATTCTTTTTTTTACAGCTTCACTAATGCGATAAGTAGAGACCATTTCAGAAATAAAAGTCTCTGGAGGAAGCTCTGGATTGGATTTTAGCAGAGCAACCAGAGAAAGTTTTGTTTGTGCAATCAGAGGGTCTAAAGTAGTTCAAAACTTCTCAAGGTGAAACGTACTATGGAGCAATGAAATAATCTCTAACACCTCTCAATGACGTAAATCTTCTGGCAGATACAACTTATAAGTATCTCAAAACTTATCATTTCCAGTCTTCTCAAGAATATTTCCTCAACGAGCAATATACGATTCCCTAGGGATTTGTTGCGGTGTGATGTGATCTAATGTCGCTAAAAGCTCTTTGAATGCGACAAAGTGAGGCTCATCAGGAAAAAGAGGGGTATCAAGCAAAGAGGAATGTTTCATTTACTATCCAAAATAAAGATACTCCATTATACTCAAATACCTTAAATTTGTCAACGTTTTTACTTCTTTTTCAGATTTCTAATCTCTGTGAGAAAGAAGCTCACCCTTTTCCAATTCAATACTACCAATACCACTCCATACCCCACAAAAAACACCAAAAGCCACAAAAACAATTCCCAACGTCCTCCCACAGGAGCAAACCCTTTCAACACTCACATTACCCCACACAATACCAAAACCACCACAACATTCTTTATCAGAAACTTCCAATCCAGTGTGAAAGCATACATCCTATAAATCACCCACATCGCTCCAAATGCCATTACCGCCCACGAGAGAGAAAGGATGACCGCACTATACACCAAACCTTGTTTCAAAATAATCAAAAAAATCAGATTTAACAGCAAATTTACCCCCAACGCAACCCCCACAACTCCCAATCTCTGCTTAATCTGCCCCAATCCCGCGAGAATATTCAGACTAATCACCGCCCGACAATTAAAAACCAAAGCAGGAGCTGCCCATTGAAGCATATATCCAGAAAAACGGAACTGCTCCCCAAATAAAAAGACCGAAATTTCGGGTCATCGAACCACAAAGAATCCCGCTATCATCAAAGCAAACGCCCCAAAATACGTATACATAATACGTTGTAAAAGTCAGAATTTTTTGGTATCTTGCTTAGTAATCAACTCAGTCGTTATCGGGAATAACAACCCTAACAACGGCGTCACAACCATCGTAAATACCAAAATCAATGCTTGAAAATTAGAAAACAATCCTGCCGACTCCGCCCCCAGCACATTCACCACCACCTGCTGATCCACATTCCCCAACAACACCGAAACATTCGCCGCCAAAAAAACCCAAAGAGCATACTTGAAATGCTGCTTTAACACCCCCTTTCGCTTCCCCCTTTCATACTGTGCCCCATTAGAACTGCGGGGAAGGGGGGGAGGAGGGATTTTTCAAGGATGAGCAGAATTTTCTAGTGAAAACAAAGAACTCTCTCCAGCTTCACGAATAAACACGTGTCTATACTTCCCAATCACTATCCCTACTCCTACCAAAATCGCCGTCAATGTCCCAATAATCCACACCCACGCATACGACACAATCGTCAAACTCGCCATCGCCCAAAACACCACCGTAAATACCAAATTGACCACCTGCTGCACAGACTGAACAATCCCTTGAGAAAACGTATCTTGGAAGGAAACAAACATCGTAGAACAAAGCGTAATAATATTCATCCCAAAGAAATAAAACGCCAAAATCTGCAAAATCTGTTTCGCTACCATATCGTGAAAATGGTGGATTGCTAACCATTCTGCCCCAAAATACAAAAGACAAAAAATCAGAATTCCCGTCACCATTTGCATCAGAAACGAAGCGACAATCACTAATCTGACTTTCGCCTTCTCATTTTTAATTCGAAACTTAGGGATAAAATACTGCATCGCCTCCGTCAGCCCCAAATCATTATACGTAGCAATCAACCCCATCAAACCCAACACACTATAGAAAATCCCCACTTCTGCCACCGATACCGTATTGGACAAAAACATTCTCAATAAATACCCAATCGGAGCAACAATTAAAGCAAAAAAATAAGACCAGAATCCCTTGGTAATCAGCTTTTTAGCTAAGGTTTCATCTTGAAGGAGTTGTTTGTGTTGCATTGCAGTAGTATATTCAAATCTCATTCTGAATGCAAATGTTTTTTCTATAAGATGTACAAACAACATGTATCAAAACTTGCATTTTTCTTAAATTTCCATATACTTACATTGTCCAAATTACCAATTTTGTTTTCCCTCATAGAAAAATGAGGATAACTTGCGGTTCCTCAATGCAAGTTATTCCTCTATGGGAAACTTTATTGGTAGTTTGGACGCTACGAACCGTAAGTTGTCCTTTTATGTATTGAAGAAATCTACCAATGACCAAAAAAGACTATGTCCTCGCTTTATTGAAAAAACTAGAACCATATCGAAATGTCCTTACAGGCATTATCGCAATGATTGAACTCGGAAAATGTAGTGATGAAGACATTGAGCAGCTTATTGTAATGATAGAGAGCCAAATCAAAAACATCAAAAATGAAAAGCTGAAAGAGAAATTTCGTCAAGCTCAAAGTCTTTTAGTACAGTTGAAAGAAAAAGAAATCATTGTACACCAACAAGACCAAAAAGACGCAGACGTTTTACTCGCTCAAATAGCAAATCTTTAGTTCCTCACCCCATCACAATGACAAAAATTTCTTCAAATGTAGAACAACAGCAGTCCAGAGAGGCTGTGAAAGACTTTTTAGCAAAAGAACTCAACAATCCTGAACTTGCTAAACAGACTACCGAACAAATTGAGAAAAATCCTGAAACTATGAAGCAGCTCCAAACAATAATGGAAAAAAACATCAAACCCATTATCGAGAAAGGTGGAACATTACCTGCAACTCCTGAAGGAGTGAAACAAGCAAAAATGTTGATTGCCTATCAAATACTAGAGCGAAAGAATATCAACGGATATTTTCCAAAAAAGTCTGATGAACTGATTAACAGAGCTTCTGAAGTATTAAAAAGGCTAGTGAATGCAAATAATCTCGATAAAAAAATCTGACAAACCATCACAATTGATAATTGTACTGACACAAACCAAAGAAGCCAAATCATTAAATTTGAAGCTGAATTTACCAGTGGAAACACAAATATTGATACTTTCGTAAAAAGCAATCCTAAACTAAAAAAATACTTGGATTACCAGACCACACACCAAAATCTTTCTCGTTTAAGAGAAATGACCGGCGGACGAATTGAAAGTGAATGACCACATAAACAACTTAATAAAGAAATAGCAGCAAAACAAGAGACAATGAAGTCTCCTTGAGAAGTTTTTTCTAACGCTGATGAAGTAAATGCTTTCCTTCAATCATTGAATAAATTATCCGTGGATGACCTAAATTCCGAATGAGCTTTCCCTCTGAAAGAAATGATGATAGACATCTTACAATCAAGCCAAGATAGAACATTTTCCTATAGAGATTTACAAAATGATAACGGAGTAGACTACGACCATAAAAATAATACAGTAAGTATCAAACAACCATTCATTAGAAGCGATAACATACAAATCCTCTCTATCTGACCAGAAGGTATAAAAATGAAAAACAAAATTACTGGACAAGAAACTATTTTAGGGAAAAACACCGTTCAAAAAGCAAAAGAAATTAACGACCAGAGAAAAGCCGATTGGAAATATAGAGAGGGAAAAGAAAAAGAGATTGCAACCAAACTAGGATTTTACCCTGTACCAGAAGATATTTCATGAGAAGAAAGACACGAAATGAAACAGAAAGTATGGACAACATTGATTAAAGAAACATTTACCACAGACCAGAAATTATTTGAGAGTTTTCATAGAGAAAGCCTAGAACATTCTCTGTTTAGAGAAGATACAAAAGGAGAGCAAGTTTCTTCTGATTTCTGAACCTTATTTAATGAAGTCTTAAAAGCAAAAGGACTTACAACAAACATAGATTTTTCCAAAGGAAGAAACTTTTTGAAAGCCGAAATGATGAATGGACAAAGAGTCTTCATTTTAGATACGCCTGACTATAAAATCACAATTCCATTCAATGGACAGTTAAAAGTAGAACAACAACCTCAGATGAGCCACGAAGAAATGAATACTCCAATCAAAGGACAAGAAAAATCCCCCGCTTACCATAGAGCAGAACACGCCATTGAAAATCCTGATGGGAACAAAGTGCAATTATCAAACTTATGACTTAATTCTAAAGAAATTACCAGCCTACTTACTTCCCATTCAGAACAACTCTCTAAAATACCAGATTTAGAACTCAATCTGAGAGATAACGACATTACAACGTTTCCAACGATTTTATTCGGAATGAAAACACTGAAAACGTTGAACCTGGACTATAACCGTATCAAAGAATTACCAAAAAATAATAGCCAGAAAAAAATAGAAATCAAAAAAGAAAACTGTCCAAATCTACAAGACATTTCATTCAACAGCAATAATCTTTCCACTCTGCCTGATGAATTTTTACAACTTGACCAAATCAAACATCTTTCTATGAATAATAATAGATTTTCGGAGTTACCAAATGATATCGCCAAATTAGGCAATCTGGAAAGTCTGCAAATAAGAAGCAATCAACTTTCTAAACTACCTGAAAATATCACCAAACTAGAACATCTCAACAGCCTGCAAGCTACACATTGTGAACTGACGGAACTGCCAACAAATTTCAATAAACTGACCAATCTTATAGGGTTGGGAGTAAGTGAAAATAAGTTGAAAACTGTACCAGACATCAGTACATTGAAACAATTACAAGCATTGTACCTAGATGATAATGAACTTACTTCTCTTCCTCCGCTGTGAAGTTTACAAGAACTAAAATATCTCTCTTTTGAAGATAATAAAAATCTCACCGAAATTCCGAATGATATCAAAACTTTACCAAACCTAGAATCTGAAATCAGGCTTTCAAGCAACATCCTTTCAGGAGAACAAATGAAAAATCGTTTCGTGGACGGCGAGATGTCCAAACAAGGCTATGACTTTCCTGACGGAGCAAATCAATTCTTCACCGACGGACAACAATTCAAATATACCTATGCACAAGCTGGCTCCGAAAGTGAAGCAATCAACAAAGCAAAATCTGACATCAAACTCACAGAAACTGACCAAACGTTCGTAATGAAAAAACAGCTCAAAAACGGAGAGTATTCTGTAGTAGTCTTTGCAAAAGCCAATGGAAAAGAATATTACCACTAAAACTCCACTAACTCTTTATATACTGCCGTTTCTTCATCCACCACAAATCTCAATCACGGAACATAATAGACTTCACCATCAATATTTTTCATCAAATAGACAATTTCTGGTGCATTCAACTCTTTTACTCCCAACGTGAAGTCTTTCAAAATTTCTTCTTTGGAAACAGTAGGGTAATTAACGTATTCATATTTAGCAATATCTACAGCATTCAAAGAAAGTTGCTGTTTCCATATTGTATAGTGTCCATAAACACCTACTTGTTCATCCGTTAGAGGATTCCAAACAGAATACCCATATAAAAGTTGTGGAATAAAAACGAAAAGAGTACAAGGAGCACATCATCCTTCTGTCAGTACTACTTCTCCATATCATTGTAAAAAATTTTTCCACTGTTTTAATTGCTGTTCTATGGTTTTTTTAGATTGTTTCAGTGGAGGAAGCTCCCTTTCATCTACACTAACTCACTGAGGTCCATTCCGTATTTCACTAATATCAATCCAAGCATTTTCTATATCTAGTGAAATAAGATATCCTGTAAGATGTTCTGTTGCAAAGGTAAGGTGTTTCAGAACTCCTAATCCAAAAGTTTTTAGAGAAAACCCACCAAAATTTAACTGTGCTAATTGTTGATTGATAAAGTTGTGGTTGGTTAATATTTCTCCACGTTTATACACAGGCATTTCACGAGCAACTTTTGGATACTTCTTTCCATCATAAAGATAATTGGTAGATGTTTCTGTTTCACCCCTTCAAACCATTTCCAATACCATTTCCATAACGGCAGGCTCTAAAACTATTTGTTTCGTAAGCATTCAATTCGACGCTGGTTTTTCTGGCAAAGGAAAAGCTGCTACGTTCACATATTTACTAGGGACAACAATCTGTTTTCAGAAAAAATCCGTAAAAAAACTCAGAAGAAAAATAAAGAGAAACCCACAAACCGCCACAGCAAATCCTGTCAAGCCAAATCTCCATTTCGCGAATGAAGGAATACTTGCCAAAATAGAAGCTTCTTGCTGCCTCTTATGTTCCTGAATAATTTTATGGAGTCTTTTTTTCATCAGTCCCTTAAACATCCAACTCGGCTGGAGCTCAGGTTTTTTGAATTTCTGTAAAAACTTTTGCAATCGTTTTGCATCTATCGCTTGTTCGTCTTGGAGGATATTGTTATATAAATCTTCCATTGTTTTACATAAACACCTAAAATAAAGGTTCTACTATCTCATCTACACCATAGCTTTGAATTTTTCTGCTACTTTTTTCAGCGTCCTAGAGAAGTCTTGTCTACAGCTTTCTGCTGATTTACCAAGGATTTCAGAAATCTCATTATAACTCAATCCTTCCCAAATTCTGAGCAGAAATAAATCTTTCTTTTCTGTACCCAACGTCTCCAGAAACTGGATAATTTCTTGGGTCAGCATTTTTTGCTGATAAAGGTCTACCATATCAATATGCTCCACTTCTTCATTTCCACTATGCAAAGTCAGAGTTTCTGCAGACTTCACTTTAATCGCATCTATAAAGCAATAATAAGCAATTTTATACAACCGCGAGGAAAACGTACCTTTCTCCATCTGAGTAAAATGAGAGAGATGTTCAAACGCCCTCAAAAACGTACAAGAAGTAATATCTTGAGCCAATGCAACATTTCCACCAGACTTAATCAAGATAAACACATAAATCCTGTCCATATATCTCTGGTAGAGCTTTTCAAACGCGTGAGCATCTCCTTGTTGGAATTCCTGTACCAATACGCAATCTTCCTTTACCATTGGAATGCAATGAGAAGTAAAATCCAGTCAGGAAGAGAGAAATATCCACCATTTCTCCAATTTCCTCCCCCCAACTGTAGTTATCTCGATTACATTATCAAGAGATTTATGTTCTTGGCTCTTTTTGAAGCTCACAAGTTCCCTCTTTGGCTACGGTAGTCCCAGCATTTTTTGCTAAACAAGCATTTGTATAGTCTTTCCCATCAGCTCCACACACCGGAACATACTCTCTGGTACAAATCGTCTCGGTAATTTTGAGATGTCTACAAGAGAGGTCTGCTTTATGGTCTTCACAGCTACCTGTCAGCAGTAATCTAGCATCTGATGCTTTTAAATTACAAAGGTTTCCATACGTCTTTCCGTCGCTTCCACAGACTGGTGCATATTCCTCCGTACAAACTTGCGGAATATCCTCTGCAACACATTCTCCTGTATGCAATAATGCAACATTACCCAATCCACACGCATTTCCATACGTTTTTCCATCTATTCCACACACCGGAGCATACTCCATCGTACAAATCCCCAAAGTCTTCGTAGCATCCACACAACTGGTAGTGTATCCTACAGGACCATAAAACACGGTAGTCAAAAGAGAATCTTTAATTCCCTGTAAAGTTGCCACATTTGCAGCATTCTCCGCATATTTATCCAGCAATTGGTCAAATGCAGTATAAAATTTCTGCACATACGCCTTATCTTTGGTGTTCAGAATTGTTGCAATACTGAGCGAAAACTCCTCTATTTTTGTAGCAGAGGTAGTAAGCGTCGCAGCTTGCAATACTCCTAGAGAAATCAATCCTAGCACTAAGAGAGATAAAAAGGTCTTTTTCATTGGCATAAAAGTAAAAAATAAAAAGAAACCAAAACATTGGTTCAAAAAATATAACGAACTAGCATCTCATTCGTGACACTATTCTGAAATTAAAAAAAATTCATAATCAATTTGCTTTCCCAAAAAATATCCTTATCCTCACAAAGCTTCATTTCTATAAAAGCTATGGAAGATATCCTCACAAAACTCTCACAACTCCTAGACGAAAAAGACATCCACGATCCAGAAATCGAAACACTCCTCTGAAAACTGAGACAAATTTCTGAGACCGACCCCACTCCTTTTTCCGATAATTTAATCTACATCCCTATAAACCCTCTCGTAAAAGAAGCTCAAGATTTAGGTGGAGCAGAAGCAATAGCATTTGGATACAACATACTAGGCACCGCTTTTATCAACCTTTTCACAAAAAATACTCTCGCCCTCTCCATAGCAGGACCGCTCTTGGAAAAAATAGGATTCTTCCTGCGAGAACTCCATAAAGCTATCACACAACACAAAAAAACAGGAACACCTATTAGCACGGAATTCAAAACAAACATCTCCAACGGAATAAAAAACCTCCTCGTAGACATCGGAATTCACGATACTATCTACACCGCACTGATGGCATACGGAATATCTCATCATCTCTTTGAACCTCGAATACTAGCAATATTCAGCTTTCTCCTAGCATTACCTCCGGCAATTTTAGTAAAATATTCCGGAAACGAGTTCCTCTACTATCTCTGGAAACAATTAACAAAATTACAGGGATTTAAACGAGAAAAATACTATGAATCCAGATTTATTCTTAACGGATATTCTCACTCTACACAACTTTTCCAACAAACCGCAAAAAAATTCTGACTCCATCATCACAATATCAGTACTTACAATGATACTTATTTCATTCATCATATCCCTGTATTTTCAGAGAGGACTAGAACTGTAAAGTCCAGAACAATCGTTGATAATTCTACAGGAGGAAAATTTCACAACCTCGAAATTGTTCACCTCTTACCCACAAAAAAGACTGAAAAAAACAGCATCTTCAACTATTACTACAGTAAAAAAGAAAAAGGAAGAAAAGACCTTTCCACAACCGATATAAACGTATTACTCAAAAAATTCCCTTATCGCCAAAGCATTTGTGCTCCTTCTAAACATATCTCTTTCGAAAGAGAAAGCTACTTTAATAAAGAAGTAAGAATTACGTTAGATACCATTACCGCCTCCGACATCCCAAAGATTACTCACATTATGGAGATAAAAGTATATCAAGATATCTCCGCTCTCACCGAAGTAATGAAATATATCATCGAAAAAGGAAATAGACACCTCACTACCTACGGGAAATATGATCTGATATAAACACAACTATATCACTCCCCCACCCATCTCTTTCACGACCTCTTTGATGAGCTTAACCATTTCCTTTTCTATCTCCTCGGTTAAACCCTGCTCTTTCTGTAAAGCTTTGGCCAAAGACAAATACTGATTATGCAGCTTCAAAGACAACGTAGCTTCAAACGCTGGAATACTAGACAACGGTACTTCATTAAGATAGTCATTCACGCCAGCATACAATAACACCGCCTGCTGATAAAACGGAATTGGAGTAGCATTTTTTTGCTTTAACAGCTCAGTCAGCCTTTTTCCTTTCTCAATTTGTTGCAAAGTAACTTCATCTAAATCTGAACCAAACTGCATAAAATTTGCCAATTCACGAAAATTTGCCAGCTGAATACGCAGCTTCCCTGCCACCTTTTTCATCAATGCAGTCTGAGCATTTCCTCCGACACGAGACACCGACAATCCCACATCAATCGCCGGCTTCATCCCAGCATTAAACAGCTCCGTATCCAAAAAAATCTGTCCATCCGTAATAGAAATAATATTTGTCGGAATATACGCCGAAATATCACTATCCAAAGTTTCCACAATCGGAAGTGCTGTCAAAGAGCCTCCTCCATATTCCTTATTCAGTTTTACTGCTCTCTCTAATAAACGAGAATGCAGATAAAAAATATCTCACGGATACGCTTCACGCCCAGGAGGACGACGAAGTAAAAGGGAAAGCTCACGATACGCTATCGCGTGTTTGGTCAAATCATCGTACACAATGAGCACATCTTTTCCCTGCTCCATAAAATACTCCCCCAAACTGCACCCCACATACGGAGCCAAATATTGCATCACTGCAGGACGAGAAGCTGAAGCATTCACCACAATCGTATACTCCATCGCATCTCTCTCCTTCAGTGTTTGGACTACCTGTTTTACTTTCGCATCTTTTTGCCCAATAGCCACATACACCACAATCACATCTTTGCCTTTCTGATGCAAAATCGTATCCAGAACTATCGTCGTTTTCCCTGTCTGCCTATCTCCAATAATCAATTCCCTCTGTCCACGACCAATCGGCACCATCGCATCAATTGCTTTTATTCCTGTCTCCAGAGGGATAACCACGGATTCTCTCGTCATCACTCACGGAGCAATTTTTTCCACCAGTCAACGCTGTTTCGTGATAATTTCCTCCCCTCCATCAATAGGAGTTCCTAGCCCATCTACTACTCTCCCAAGATACTCTGGC
>JAITQZ010000067.1 GCA_031288635.1 Candidatus Peribacteria bacterium
GAAGAAAAGTCATTTTAGACGGTTGGGGATTTTATTTCCCGATGTTCCATCAGTTAATGCAGGTGAACCTCAATACCGTAGCGTTTGAAGTAGCACAATAAGGTCCTGAGGCATTTATCACTAAAGATAATTTGCGTGCGGACATTTGTGCAAAGTTCTTTATCAAGGTAAAACGCGATGCCGAAGCTATTGGTCGAGCGGCAACTACCTTGGGTAATAAGGCCGTAGACGATAAGACCTTGAAAGACTTTGCCAATGATAAATTGGTGTCTACACTAAGAAGTGTTACCGCCAAAAGTACGTTGATTGAATTGCACCAGAATCGTGAACAATTTAAGCAAGATGTTCGCGAAATCGCAGCAAGCGATCTCGAAGAAAATGGCTTTGAGTTAGAAAATGTGTCTATCGTGAAGCTGGATCAAACCGACTATTCACGTATTGACATCAAGAATAACATTTTTGATGCTCAAGGTGCGAAAACCATTGCAGAGACGACACAGGCAGCGTTGGTAGCAAAAAACAAGATTGAAAAATTGGCAGAGGTAGAAAAAGAAAGCCAAAACCTCGAAAATTTGCAACAAATCAACGAAATCAATGTGAAAAAGTCTGAGTCTTCCGCAAATGCTGCTAAAGAACAGCAAAACAAACAAGCTCTGGCTAATGCTGAAGCTCGTGAATTTGCCGCCGAACAACAACGGAAAGCTCAAGAAGCTGAAATTGCCTCAGGAAAAGCAGTTGCGGTGCAGCAAGCGAAAGCTGATCAGGAAACTGAAGCTGCTCGAATTGCTAAAGAAAAGGCTGTGGAAGCTGCTGAATTTGAAAAACAGCAGGCTGTGGAAGCTGCTCGAATTGCTAAGGAACAGGCTGTTGAGACGGCAGATGTGAATAAAAAGCAAACTGTTGCCGTAAAAGATGCCGAAGCGACAAAAGCAAAAGAAGTCGCTGCTCAAGAAGCAGCAATTGCGATTGCTGTTAAAGAGAAAGAAAAAGCTGCTGCAGAAGAACAGAAGAATTTAGCACTTGCGAAAGCCAAAGCTGCTGAAGAATCCGTTATTACTGCTCAAGCAAAAGCTAAAGCAGACAGAGAAAAAGAAGTCGCTATCATCAACGAACAGGCACAAGCGACCAAGACTCAGGTCAAGGAGCAAATGCAGGTTGATGTAGAAGCGTACAAGAAAGAAAAACTTGCTCAGGCCGACAAAACTGCTGCGTTGAATAAGGCAGAAGCAGTGAGAACCGCTGCACAAGCTGACGCAGATGCTGCAAAACTCCGTGCTGAAGGTCTTAAAGCAGAACAAATTGTTCCTGTGGAAGTAGACCAAAGAGCCGTGGAAGTAGAAGCTGCTCGTGTAGCGGTCTTGAAAGACCGTCTGGAAGCTGAAGGTAAAAACTTGGAAGTTTCCGTAACGAAGGCAATCAATATTGCTGCAATTCAGGCGGACAAGGAAGTTCGTGTTAAATTTGCTGAATCTCTTGGACTTGCCTTCAAAAATGTTGATATACAAGTCTTCGGAGACCCGAATACATTGGAAACCGTTCTTGCAAACTTTACAGCAGGTGCGGGTAAGAGTGCCTTTATTACAGGTATTCAAACACCGATTTTGCCGGGAGCGACTAAAGGGTCTATAATTAGCAACGATGCGAAAGCATTGATTTCTGATTATTGGAGCGGTCTGAAAACAGCTTTTGAAATCCAAGGTACAGCAGATAATGTTAGCACCGAAGTAAAGAGCTTGATTTCTCAATTCGCTCAGTCTTCTGGAGGCGGAAACTTAGCCGGTTTACTGGCTTTGTCCCGTTTTGTGAAGTCAGACGCAAGTGAAATTGAAGCAGAAAAGCTCGAAAAACTGTATAAAGCTTTGGAAGCAAAATCTGCTGAATAATGAATGATGAATTTTGAATATACGTTGAATCGTCCCGCTATTTCTAGCGGGACTTTTCGTTTTATTCCATTTTCCTCATAAAAAAATCTTTCATTTCCTCTTGATTTTCTCCTCCGATTTCGTACACTACTAACCACTTATGGGTAGCAATGAGGTTGTGCGGATATGATGTAGTTGGTGTAGCATAGCAGACTTCAGCTCTGCTCGTACGGGTTCAAGTCCCGTTATCCGCTATTTATACTTTGTAGATGGATAATGAAAGCTTTTCTTCTCGGACTCGTCTTTATGGGAGTGGGTGGTGCAATGATGTATTATGCCTACCCTCTCAAGGAAATGTTTGGGCAGAATGCTTGGGCGGAGAGAAACCTCGGAGGAACGAGAAATCTGTTTCTGATGATGGGGTTTGTCTTGATTATTGTAGGAGGATTGATAATGTTTGGCATTGTGCAAGTTGCTAATCCTACCGAATCATTACCTGAAGGAATTACTTAATGGGGAGATGGCAGAGCGGTCAATTGCAGCTGACTGTAAATCAGCCGCCTCACGGCTACGTAAGTTCAAATCTTACTCTCCCCAAAATGGGCTCTTAGCTTAGTTGGTAGAGCGCCTGCTTTGCACGCAGGAGGTCAGGGGTTCGACTCCCCTAGAGTCCAAAAAAAGGTTTTCGTTGAACCATCGGCGGAAATTTTTTCGAACAGCCTTTTATCTTTTTTTCCTTTCTAGAGATGACAGAAAACCATTTTTCTATCAAAGTCGCAGACCTCCTCAATCATCTCGGAAGCGATACGATTGAGTTTTCAGAGATCAAGACCCCCCTTTTACCTAATTTGACTGTGGAAGGACTCAAAGGAACTCTCTATCTCCATTCGGTAGATGGGAAAAGCGTGCTTGTTCGCGTGGAACGCCTGGAAGGAGCAATTCAAGAAATCTGTGAATGCTGCGGAGCTCCGTTTGTACGCCCTTTTTATATTGAAGTATATACTGCGAAATTCACGCTTGATGTGGATGAAGAACAGGATTCTGCAGAAGAAGTATTTCTCCCCATTGACTGAAAAAATGCTACTATCAATATTGAAGAAATGCTGTACCAGGCAGTAAAATTACAAGACCCTTTTGTGATGAGATGTGCAGCGTGTGAAGCCACTACAGCAGATGATAAAGAGGAATTAGAGGAGTCCTCCCTTATCTAGTTTATCAAGCGTATTAAAATCCCTTCAGCTTTTTATTTCAATTTTTTGCTTGCTCTCTCTTTGGCGAGATTTAGCGATAATGATATCAGAAGGCTGATTTTTTTTGAAATTGATTTGGAATTTTCTCGTAGTATCCAGAAAAAGGTCTCTAATTTTCTTTGCCATAAACTCCAAAAGGTTCATCTCAGAGACTTTGAAAAAAGTAATAAAAGCAAACATCAGGATAATAATCACTGCAAAAATTACTCCCAATTCTTTTGCGTCCGCTTTTTGAAACGTACTAAACGTCGCGAGAGCAATGACAATCCCTATCGCCATCAGAAACATCTGTATCATCGTAATATTAAATCACAAAATACTAATCCCAAATCCGGAAAAGAACCCTTTTTGAATATTCTGTGGGAAGATAACTTTCATAGGAGCAAAGGAGAGATAAAAGAGAAAAAGAGGAAAGTTTAAAGAGGAAAGTCGAAAGTTTTTTCTACTTTTCTTTATTTTATTCAAAAACAGGAAATTTGCAACTTTTCTCAGCTTTTTTCTTACGTTTCTTATTCTTCTCCTAGTCCTTCTGGTAAGGTGGTGGACTTTTTTGCAAAACTCAACTTCATACGAATATGACTTGAAATCAGCAAGACAATAACCCCGTGAGTGAGCATTCGTAGTGGCATCGCTTGGATAAAATTACCAACGAAAGAAAACGTACCACTTACATTTTGCTTTATCATTGTCATCGTTTCAATCCCTTGCCCCATCACTGCCAAGGAGAGAGCAAAAATAAAGCTGAGCAAGGTCAGAGGAATTAGTGCAATATAGTACAATTTTTCAGCTGAGGGATTTTGCATTGTAGAGACTTTGATGGTACTAGAAGTATAGACTAAGATGGTTAATATGACGAATAATAATAAAACGAAGGTCAGTTGTCCCGTATTTAGGAAATTTGCCAATGTTTGGTAATTCAGCCCGAGAAAACTGGTTTCTGGAGTGCTTGCCAATTGGTTTGCCCAATAGTGGATACTCTCCCCAAAGGCGTAACAGGTTCCTCCGATGATGTAATTGCCAATGATGAGGCTGACCATTTTTTCTGTTCCCATAATGATTGCCCAAATGAGGATGGCAATTGCTCCGAGGAGAATGGCGTAGCCAATTCGTTCCATATTGCTTGATAGCTATGAAATAAAAATTAGATTGATTATTTAGTGTGATTCTATAGTATGAACTTGGTAAAGATTTTCAATTTATTTTTCTATTTAGAGAATGTCTAAAGCTCAACGTGGTTTTACCTTAATTGAAACAATCATAGCACTCACGCTTTTTGCATTTGTGATTATTGGGGTATTTATGGCGGTCAATAGAGCCTATGCGTTTGTCCAACAAGCTAAACTCAATGTGATTGCGATGAATTTAACCAGAGAAGGAGTAGAGATGATGTATAATATTAGAGATACAAACTGGAAAAGGCGGGCTGGAGTAAAGGATACCCATTGGTTGAAGAGAGATAGTTTCACCGGGAGTAACTCGAGTGATTTGTTTTCCAACAACGGAAGCGGTGTATATGCTCTTATCTGGAAAGATTCTAGCACCAATCAAACCTATGCTACCACAACCGTAACAGACTGTGATTATGATGCTACTGTAATAAGCTTCATAAATAATCCTTCTCCCAACTGCAAAAATTATTCTCTATTATCTTTTACGGGGAATGTGATGTTGTCTGGGGTATCTACTCCGATTTCTGGTCTGATGGCACAAGAGGGAGATTTTTATAGGATAGTGAAAGTAATTGGATTGTATAATAAAAGATGAAACAATGCTAATATAGCAGCGACTGATTGTGAAGCTTGTGAGCTTCGTTTTTGTGTGAAGACCTTTTACGTAGGAGTCTATAATGGAGCTACAGAACTGTGTAGCGTGATGACGAATTTCAGGGAGTAGAGGGGGAAAGGCTTCTGTGGTGGAGGGAGGTATGGTTTGTATGTGACGGGGGAACAAATCATTTGGACGTGATGAAGAAACAAATGCGTCCGAACGGTTTATTTCCCCAGCAAAATACATCCGAACCGTTTGTCAAACCACCCACCAACATCAAACCATTCACCAACATCAAACCATTCACCAACATCAAACCATTCACCTACAAATACTAAATAAGGAAACTCTGAATAACCAAAAATTAGACATAAAAAAATATCCCTCTTAGAAAATAAGGAATTTTTATACATTGAGAGGCGTGTGTATACGTTATTTTTCTCTACTTAAACTTACT
>JAITQZ010000027.1 GCA_031288635.1 Candidatus Peribacteria bacterium
GGGGTAGGGGGGTGGGGGTTTGCCCGTCCACCGTTGTAGATGGTTTAGAAACCAAAATTTTTTTTTTCAAAAATCTTTTTTTCAAATTTTTTTCAAGCTTTGCTTAAATCTTCGTAAGAAGATTTTTTATTAATTCTTGTATTGTTATTATCTTGTATTATTATATTGGCGTTTTCGCCAATAGGGGTATTGGCGTTTTCGCCAATAGGCTTCGCTGTCGTGATTGTTCTTTTCAGCTTTTTAATTTCTCCAATGAAAATTTTGCGAGCATTACCTTTCTCCTTCTCAATCTCTATTTTTATGTATCATTTTTTCGCTAAATCTGATACCATTTTTGAAATGCGATTATCGCATTTTCCATAGAGTTCTGCAAAGTAGGAGTTAGATGCAAAACAATATCCTTCTTTCGTTGCTAATGCGGTGATTTCTGCATAGAGTAATTTCTGAAACTCAGAAAGATCTTCCGCATAGCGTATATTAGCTGGTAATATCGCATAAAAAGAAGGTCTTTCTTTCATTTTTAATACATAAAAATTAAAAATCAGAATCAATCGGGTTGTGTTTTTCTCCTTTTTTTGGAGAAGGATATCTCCGAGATGATGTGGTAGCATCTCGGCATGCCACATCTACTCTACAAGACACGCCTCTTATGAACCCATAAAAGCTCACAAGAAGTGTAGCTGGTCAATTCACTTGGAGAGTCATTATCCTCTCTTTTTGCTTTGACCAAGCCAAAAATGCCTCACTAAAGTAAGGCTCAAAAATATTCTCTGTTTCAGAGAATATTGTGGGTGTTTTACCACCCCTTCCGTCTTCTACAAGACGGAATGTTTTCCCGTCCCATTCAGGGTTGGGAGAAATTTCTTGCATTCTTTTTTTAGCAAGAAATTTTATTTTATCAGCTACTTTTACATAGGTGATAAAATTTTTATCAGCTTCATCAAGCTGATTTTTTCACTCATCTACTACTGAGATGAGTTTTTTGCAACCCTCAAAGGTTGCTTTTTCAATATTCCAGTCCCGCTGTTCTCCAACACGCTCGAACTGGCTTTCGATTGAGAGGGGGAAGTTTCACATCCTTATCCTCTCAATCATTCTTACGATTTTTTCTTCAATCATCTTTTTTGATTTAAGAAATAAAAAAAATTTTCTTACGAAGTTTAACCTTCGTAGGAATTTTTTTTTTTGTTTTACCCATTACAAAATGGGTAATCACAATCCCCTCAATACACAAAATCATAATCATCTGATCAGCTAGCAAGACCAGTAATGTAAGATTGAGTACGAGTAAAATTGCTTTCCTCATTGCGAATGAGTAAAAAAATAAAGTCTGGCTACCGTAGTAGTTCAGACTTTTTGTTCCCTTTATCGTAGGGAGTCATAAGACAAAGTATGAACTTATCTAGTAGCACTAGATTGATGACCACTTCGACATAATCATCTTTCCAATGCTAACAGGTAAGTCCATAGCATTGCCGAAGTGTTTTGTTATCTATTCACTATCCTTGCCAATTACTCGTAAGCATACAAAAAGGTCAGACAGTTCAATACTATCTGACCTTTTTACTATTTTTAGAATTAGTAATAAAGTTTTTTTCACTTAGCCAGCTGACGGAATTGAACCGACGACCTTTCGCTTACAAGGCGATTGCTCTACCTGCTGAGCTAAGCTGGCATGTTTTTTGCCTTAACTGACGGAATTGAACCACCGACCTTCCCCGCAGATAACACGGGGTTGCTATACCTGCTGAGCTAAGCTGGCATATCGCCCAATGGGGCAACTATTTTGTTTGAGCCTTGTGAAACATTTTCGCCATTCTGGCTTTTTTTCTACTTGCATTTCTTTGTTTCAGAATCCCTACTTTGTAGCATTTATCAATTCTCTTGTAGAGATTGCTAAGTTCTGCTACTTCCACTTTTTCTCCTTTTTCGATTGATTTGATGAATTTCTTCATCGCCATTTTCATTCTGATTTTAAAATCTTTGTTTCTCTTTTCGAGTTTTTGAGCTCTGTTCATAGCTTTTTTTGCTGAAGTAGTGATAGGCATTGAATCAAAATACTGAGAATAAAATAAGAAGCTGAAGCGAAATAAGGAATATATCCCTCCGAGGGTGGGGATCGAACCCACGACCAAATGGTTAACAGCCATCTGCTCTACCGCTGAGCTACCTCGGAATAGCACATTTTACTTTATAAGTACCCACGTACACTTGGTTAATCCCGCAGTACTGCAGGACTCTACCGCTGAGCTACCTCGGAATAGCACATTTTACTTTATAAGTACCCACGTACACTTGGTTAATCCCGCAGTACTGCAGGACTCTACCTCTGAGCTACCTCGGAATAGTACGTGAGGTATATATACGAAACTCCAACCCATTTGCAAGAGATTTTTTACTTTTTTTTGATTGTCTTGTTCAAAGGTTAGATTTTCCATCAAAATGGGTCAATGTACCGAGGACAGGACTTGAACCTGCACGCCGTTCAGCACTTGGTTCTAAGCCAAGCATGTCTACCAGTTCCATCACCTCGGCCTGTACAAATTTTGGTTGCGGAGGATGGAATTGAACCACCTACCTTCGGGTTATGAGCCCGACGAGATACCGTTTCTCTACTCCGCAATGACGCAATGGCTGGGGAACTAGGATTCGAACCTAGACAAACGGAGTCAGAGTCCGGTGTCCTACCATTAGACGATTCCCCAATAACAAAAGAGGATTGGCTGGGGAACCAGGATTCGAACCTGGACAAACGGAGTCAAAGTCCGGTGTCCTACCGTTAGACGATTCCCCAATGAATTTGCTGAGGAAGGGACTCGAACCCTCAAGCCGTAAGGCATACGCACCTCAAGCGTACATGTATACCAGTTCCATCACCTCAGCCTGTTGGATGTACTCTTTCAATATAAGGATATAAGAAGAAAAATCAAGTCAGAATTTGTACAAAATTTTCCCGCATAAAACTTGCAAAAAAATAAAAGCTGAATATACTTAAAGGGATAACTTTTTATTCTTGTATCATAACTTCATGAAAACGAGATATCTATTAAAAATAAGTATTGTAGGCTGTCTATTATGTTTTCCCCTATTCTCTTTTGCTCAATGAGATAGTGCATTAGATTGCCCAACAAAAACTACTGCTGAAACCTGCTCTCAAAGTATATTTTGTGAGCGAATAGAAAGCAATACTGGACAACCAAGTGTTTGTATGGAAAAAATGAATAATCTCAAAGAGGTAGTTGTTACTCCT
The DNA here is from genome assembly GCA_031288635.1 of Candidatus Peribacteria bacterium. The sequence continues at coordinate 3,251 of JAITQZ010000027.1, forward strand.
TGTAAGGAAACACAAGTCTGGAATCCAGAAACTAGAAAATGTGATTGTGGTAGATGTATGAAACGAGATGATAAAAAAGAGAAATGTATTAGTGCTGGGATAAAACTCAACACAGAAGTTCCATTTGTAAGCTGATGAGATGGATGTATTGAATTCAGTAATTCCGATCAAATTACAGCCTTCCCGACTCTCATCGGTGCATTGATGAGAATTCTGACTTCTGCAATGCTTGTAGTCGGATTTCTGATGATTTTGATTGCTGGGGTAATGATGACCACCTGAGGAGCGAGTCCCAACAATTACAAAAGTGGGAAAGACATGATTTTCAAAGTCTGAGCTGCATTGGCTCTATTGGGATTAATGGGCGTAATTTTGAAGCTCATCAATCCAACCTTCTTTACTTAAGCATCTCGTGCAACACGACAAAGAGGTTATTTCCTCTTGCATTTTACTGACCTTCTCATATAGTAAGGTCAGTCTTTTATTTTTTCATTTGCACGAATGGCACTTACGATTACGAAAACTGAAAATGGTATCCTCATCGGAAAACGCTTTATCTTCAATCCTCAAGCACTCGTATCAGGCATTATCAATCTCAAAGCTACTATCGGCGAAGAAATGGCATATGATAGAGGAAACTTACTTGCTATCGATTTCCCGTGAGAATATGATATTGATGGCATTCTCATCAATGCTTACCTCGGGAAAGGAGATAAGCTGAATTTTCTTATCGTAAGCTACGAAGAAAAATTTGGACTCATCCAATCAACAGAAGTCTTGGAAATTGACGAAGTAGAAGGAATGGATACCCGAATTTTCTCTGATGAAGCAGTAGAAAAAAAACTAGACCAACTAGAAATGGATGGTGAAAGAGTGAATTTATCCACCTTAGAAGTATAGAAACCATTCCCTGCTCTTACCTTACCCGTTGCTACATTCCTTATCCTTCTAAATAAAGGAACACCATATAACATCTTCACTAACCCCGCAGTACTGCGGGGGAAATGTCCGATAACGAACGGAGTGAGGATGAAGGACAAAGGGGTTTATAGCAAAAGGGGAAAGGGATTCGTCGCAACAGGCGAAGCATAAAAAAATCCTTTTTATCTTTATACCATATCCACTAATGAAAAAATTCTGATTTTTCTCTCGGACAAGGCACACTATTGTCCCTACGTTATTAGCCTTACCACTGCTGGTGCTCACCGCCTGTGGAACACAAACCCCCAACTACAGCTTTGAAGAAGCACAGCGTATCGTCTTGGAAAACCCACTTATAGATGCATTCCTTACTCCCTCTGCGAATCAACAAGATTTCACCCTAGCCACGACAGTGGATATAGCAGACACTAGTTTGAAACTTGATGTAACATCCACTTCTCAATCTGACCCTGCAACAGAAAAAGGAACTGCTCATTTTCGAGTAAATGCAGACCTTTCCCACGGAGAAACAGCGATTTCCGCATCTGGAGAATTGGAAGCATTGGTGGATACTACAACAGTATTCTTCAATTTGAAACAGCTGAACATCGTGAGTCCAGACCCAACTATAGCAATGTTCGCAGGAATGGCAGAAGGATTCAAAGACAAATGGTTTCAGCTTTCTTTGTCTGGTATGGAGAGCTTGTATGGAGACACCTCTACATACATACAACAATTCACTCATTTCCGTGATGAAATCACAACTCTGTATAGAGAACAAGGTTCAGGAAATTATGAAGGAATTTTTACCCAATTCAACGGGAAACCTTCTTATCAGTTCAATTTGGATACCATAAAAATGGAAACGATGCTTCAAGAACTCGTACAATTACTGGAAACGACCAATCAAGCCCAACTCGCAGAACTTGGATTGACAGGACAAAATGACGCGTTTTCCAACCTTAACATCCGTATTCCAAATTTTCAGGGAAGTTTCGTAGTACTCGGGAAAGATGATGTAGCAGAAGTTGTAGATAGCTTTGAAATGCAAATGAGTGTTTCTGGAGAAAACGCAGAAACTGTTAGCATTCTCGGTTCCTACCGATTTGGGAAAGCAGGAATGGTACTTACTCTCACAGACAAAGAAAGCAATCAAGAAGTTATCCAGTTTACCATCACTACTTCCGACGCAACTAACTACGATGTAAATATTGTTCTCGGTGAGCTCTTGACGATTACAGGGACGGCAACTGTAGAGAAAAAAGCTGATTTAACCGTGAACTTTGATTTGAACATTGCAATCATTTCTGACGTAGAAACGGGAGCGACGTTTAGCATTCCTCTCAAAGGGACACGAGGATATAAAAAGATTGATACGATAGTATTTGACGAACCAACAGACGCTACTGATTTAATGGAAGGGCTTAGTCTTCTCGGAGCACTCGGAGCAGAAGAAAGCGGAGCTGAAGACGCTCTGGATGAAATGGCAGTAGAATAAATGCAATGATAGTTTGAAGCCCTCCAAAATTGGAGGGCTTCGTTTTTTTTGTGAAGGAATGGGTTAAATCAGCCTTTCTTCCACCTAAGGTTTGTTTTTATCTTTAATAGGAGTTCCGCAAACAATTTCTAAATAAGAGTAAGTCA
>JAITQZ010000037.1 GCA_031288635.1 Candidatus Peribacteria bacterium
ATCTTGGTCGATTTCATTTATAAGGATTTATGCTGTCCAATAAACAGCATTTTAGAGGAAATCCAAGCTAAACGCTCGGATTTTCTTTTGCTCAAAAATTTTTATTTGGACAGTAGTGGAACAAGAAAAATACGACTTGACTATTGATTTTTCGAAACTATAATTGCACCTTAACAGATAAATAGATTATAATTGTCCCATTAAATCTCCTAGTTTTTCTTCTTGTTCTTTGTGGGCAGCAGCTGCTTTTTCAGTTCTATCCATCGTTTCAAGCACTGCATTCCATTTTTTTATCCTCATTTCCCTTTCAGCCGTGAGTGCTTTCTTTTCCTCTTCGTCTTCGTGCATCAGGATGTGAAGGTTAATCTGCTCTTCAATATAAATCTCATACAGACGAAGAATTTGAAAAGACCATAATTCAGAAACGGTTTTTACCACACTTTGGTCTCCACTTTTTACAGCAATGAAAAGTTCAAATCCTTTTTTCTTATCGTCGTGTTTCAATTCATAATCACTAGAAAAAGACCCAAGGACGAGCTTTTGCAGGGTTTCTCGGTCAAAATCGTCTTCTAATTCATCGGGTGTGAGATACCCTTGAAACGTGAACCTTGCTAAATAATCGGTATATCGAGGCTGGTCTTTCACGTCTCCCTGAATAGCTCCAAATAAACTCTCGTACTTTTCTACAATCTGCTTTTTATCTTCTTTTTCTCTTAGTTCCTCGATAAATGCGTGGAAATCAAACAACATTTGCAAATAATTAAAGAATAAAATATTATTTTGTATGAATATAGATAATTTTACTAGCATTGCAAGAGAAAATGTATATAAAACTCTTATGAAAATTCTGACGAAAAACAAGAGAGCCTATTTTGATTACGAAATTTCTGCCGATTACCTAGCAGGAATTGTTTTAGCCTGACACGAAGTCAAATCGGTAAAAACAGGACACGTGAATATTAGTGATACAATTGTTTCCCTTCAAAACGGGGAATTACGAATTTTGGGGATGGACATCCCGTTATATGCTAAAACCTCTCCTCTTCTGGTTCCCGGCTATCAATCAAAAAGAAAAAGAAAGCTACTGGTAAATAAACGTGAACTGTCCAGAATTGCGTCCACAATGGATAAATCTGGGATGGTAGCATTAGCATTGGAAGTAGTTACGACACAGAACGGATTTGTGAAAGTGAAAATTGGGCTGGGAAAGCTCAGAAGAAAGATTGAAAAAAAGCAGATACTCAAAGAAAGAAGTATCGAAAAAGAAATGAGAAAGGAAGTAAACCATTGGTAAAGAGGCTGCAATACAGTTTTCCTCTTGCTATTTACTACTGAAATCCCTATACTTTCTCTTTGTCTTTATCCTATTAAAAAAAATTCAATGCATCTCATCAATGACCTTCCCGCTTTCGTAGACCAATCCAAATGCTATATCAATGTCGTAGTAGACGTCCCAAAAGGTTCCAACAATAAATACGAATATGACCACGAACTGGGGTGTTTCAAACTTGACCGTGTCATCCATCATAGTATGTACTATCCCTGTGATTATGGATTTATCCCCCAAACCCTCTGCGGAGATGGCGACCCATTGGACGTCTGCCTCATTATGACCAATCCCACGTTTACCTGATGTGTTGTACAAGCTAGAGCCATTGGGATGCTGTATACCAGAGATAATGCGGGAGATGACCCGAAAATTATCGCAGTGCCTACCGATGACGTAGACCCTAGATTTAGTGAAGTGCACCATATTGACGATTTAGGGCACCATATGAAAGAGGAACTCCTTTTGCTCTTCAAAGAAATAAAAATTCTGGAACACGACAAGTACGAGAAAATCGAAGTAAAAGGCTTTGGAACTATTCTCGAAGCTCAACAAGAAATCATCAATTCTATTGAGAGATATAAAAATCACTAGGATTCTGGTCACAATCTGTATTTTCATTCGTATACCTCTAAGGAATGGGTAAGATTTTATTCAGATTTTTTTATAGAAATGTCAGAATCGCATGGAACACCAAAAAACCCAGTTAGCACCAAAAGAATTTTACAGTATATTCGAGAGGAATATAAAGTTCTTCCAAAAAGCGGAGTACTAACATTTGGAATTAGAGTTATCTGTATTATTGCTAGCCTTATCCCGGCACTCTACTATAGGGATATTATCAATCTGCTTTCTAGTTCGGTTGCTAGTAGTGAAATTGCCAGCCACGCAATCGCCATTTTGATGTATATTCTTTGGATAAAACTCATTAGTGCTATTGGACATAGATTTATGGATTATTTTTTGGTCAAGTTTGAAATGGATATGCAAGAAGATTTATACAATAAACTCTTTGAATACCTCCAAAAGCATTCGTTTCAATTTTTTTCTGATAATTTTACAGGTTCGCTCATTAGTAAAATTAGAAAATGAGTGGGGTCATTTGAGAGATTTACCGACACCTTAAATCGAAGCGTCCTACCATTTATCCTCAACGTCATTATCATTCTTATTATTATAGGTACTCAACATTTCTGGTTGGCAATAGGGTTGTTGGGAGTTATCACCATCTGTGCTATTGCTCAGTATAAACTTTTTCGTTGGGCATACCCCTATCAGGATAAAGCCAATTCTCTAGATACTAAATTAGGAGGAGTGCTTTCTGATGACATCACCAATAATTTCAATATCAAGATTTTTTCTTCCCTCGAAAAAGAAACGAAAACCTTTGCAACAGTTAACCACGCTAATGCACAAGCACGAAAAACCTATTTCTATAAAATGATGCGAGTATGGGGAGTTGCTCGGGGATTAACAGGATTGATTTTGGAGATTGGAACCATATATATATCACTTCTTCTACGAGGACAAGGCATTATCGAGATTGGAGTAATTGTACTGTTGCAGACTTACGTTTTAACCCTTATTCAACAGCTGGGAGAAATGGGAAATACCTTTAGAAATTTCTTTAGATGTATGGCAGAAATTGGTGAAGTCGTTGAAATCATCGACACTCCTCATAGCGTAATAGACCACAGCGATAAAAAGCTGAAAGTCCGCAAAGGGGAAATCCGCTTTGAGAATGTTTCTTTTTCTTATAACGACAAAAACCCTGTCTTTGAACAGCTTTCTTTCCAGATTAAACCCGGAGAAAGAATTGGACTTGTCTGACCTTCTGGAGGTGGAAAGACAACTATTGGAAAACTGCTGTTTCGTTTTTATGATATTCAAAGTGGAAAAATTCTGATTGACGAACAAGATATCGCTTCTGTAGCACAAGACAGCCTCCGTTCCCAGCTCGGAATGGTTCCCCAAGACCCCGTGCTCTTTCACCGTTCCATCAGAGAAAATATTATCTATGGAAGACCCGATGCCACTCCAGCAGAAATGATTGCTGCTGCGAAAATGGCTCGTTGCTACGACTTCATTGAAGCCTTACCAGAGAAATACGAAACTCTCGTTGGAGAGCGTGGGATTAAGCTTTCCGGAGGAGAACGTCAAAGAGTGGCTATTGCCAGAGCAATTTTGGGAAACGCCCCAATTTTGTTGCTGGATGAAGCGACTTCAGCTTTGGACAGTGAAAGTGAACATCTCATTCAGGAAGCAATGGAAGAACTGATGAGAAATAAAACGGTGATTGTCATTGCACATAGACTTTCGACGATTATGAAGATGGATAGAATTCTCGTGATAGAAAATGGGAAAATTATCGAAAAAGGAAGCCATAATGAACTCCTGTTGCAAAACGGAGAATATGCAAAATTACGAGAGATTCAAAGTGGGGGATTTATTGGGGAATAAAGCAAAAATCTCTCGGAGTATTTCCCGAGAGATTTTTTTTTCAAAATATAGGAAATTCAAAAAATAGAAATGACAGTAAATTGTTCGTGATATGGAAAAGTCAACATTGAAAATCTAGGCGATTCTGGAAAAACTCTTTAGAAATGGAGATTGAATAACAAAAAAAAGATGCCTCAATTCATAAAAAACTAGGCAATATGTTCATCCCTCATTCTTAAGAAGTATCGAAATATTGTGTTTTATATCAGGGGATAGTGATTTTAAATTTGTAAAAGTATCCTCAACAGTCACATTTGAAAGGGTCGTTATTATGCCGAAGCAAAATCTCCATTTAAAGTTCTTTGCAACTCTTGGATAGATTCTTGGTGAAGGATATAACTTGTTGATGAGTGCAAGGTAGTCCTTTTTTACACGGTTAGCAAAGATTCCGTAGTAGTATATCATATGAGAATATTGATTAGGGATATGTTGTACTAAGAGTTCTAAAAATTCCATATCAGAACAAGTGATATTCTTTGTTTCATTATTTCCCATTTTGTCTTTGTAAGTGAAAACTACTCTTT
>JAITQZ010000082.1 GCA_031288635.1 Candidatus Peribacteria bacterium
ACATATCTACTATTAGTAATACAAAACATCAAAAATGAAAATATCTGTTATCTAATCAGCTTCTAAACCACTTAATCTCAAACGTTGACTTTTTTATTTATACAGTGAACACTTACAAATTTTTTATTTCTCCTCACTATTGAGAAATTGCAGCACATAATACAAAATCATCAGCTCTATCCCACAGTAAAAAAATACCAGAGAACACAAAAACTGCAACGGCAACTGCACCTGAAACAACAACACAACATTCACAATCGAAGCAAAACACGTCGCAATCGTCCAATACAAATAATCCTTACGAGAAAACAAAAATCTGGATTTTAAGCGGTCAATATAAAACAACGCCACCTGACAGATGAACGTCCACATCACCAGAAACGGCAAAATCCCCGCAATATTCCCTGCCCCTGTAATGAATAACGCCGAATAGAGTGCAAAGTTGACCACTAACGCAAGTGCAAATCTAGAAATATTGCTCACATATTGAATTTTCTTGAGCACATAAACATTTCCCAGAAAGAATACTAAACTCAGCCGATACCACAAATGAAGACTCATCTCTGGAGTAGCAGTAGAAAGCAAATACAAATAATTCACTATCACAGCAACCAGCACCAACAAATTTGGCAACTCCAATAAACGCTGAAATCGCCCCGGAGACGAAACAATCCACTCGTGAAAAGAGACTTTTCGTTTGGGGAAATTGAGCCTTTTCTTAATTTTTTCTCCCGCCAAAATACGACGCACCGACAACAAAGAGTGCTCTTTTTGCGGAACCTTCCACCTTTTCACCCATAGCGTCAACAAATAGTACCCACTTAGGAGCAGCAAAGAAAGGAAAAGTCAGAATGCCAAACTAGCAACCGCATTTACAATCAACGAAACAATAACCACACCACCAGCAAGGAAAAGTTCATAACTATACTTCCTTTCCACGCGATAGAGCAACCCCAAAATGAACACAATGAATGCTAAAAATCCGAGCCAAAAATACGACAATAACGAAAACATCGACCGAAAAACCGTTCCTCCCTCCGTAATCAAAGCATACCCCAAAATCACCACCATCACGCCATACGCTCAGAGTTCAAAGACCTTTTTTCCGTCAGCATAATCAAACACATACGAACCAATTAAGAGAAAAATATTGAGAAAAAACAGACATAAATAGACAATAATCTCACTAATCCCAATAAAAAAGAGTAATCCCGACAATCCCACTAAAATCAACATCCAAATCAAAAACAAGCTATACTTATACCAGACTTCATCAATTTTTAGCGTAGGAGAAAGCGTTTGTACCCCTTGTACTCCCATAAATATCAAAAATCCCAACGGCAAGATACCAAAATACCACATATCAATAGCATAAAAGAAGAGGGAGAATACTGCACACACCATACAGCAAAGCAAAAATACCATTCCATCCAAAGAGCAAAGCTAAAAAGCAAACGTGGATTTGATGAGCGTAATCCCATAAAAATAAATACCAACGAGTACAAGGAAGGCAAGCACTTGATACCACACACGCTGAAATCCACACTGGTTATACCCATACAACAACAATCCTAAAAATCAGAATACTGACAAATAATACAACAAATCTGACTCATTCCCCAATACCGTAGCCACCACCCAAACACCAGAAAGAATAACGATAATCCGTAATACCAAGTACTCTAACAAAGACAACGTATTTGGCAAAAGAAAGGTCAATGAAGTAAATTGCTGACGAAAATCTTTTCGGAAAAAAACAGAAAAAATCGCCGCTTGCTTCCCCGACACATACAGACTTTCTGCCGTAGAAAGAGACTTTTTCAGGACAAATTTTTCTTCTGCTCTAATCAACGTCGCATATTGAGAAATAACATCAATATTGGTAATCACACTATTTCTATCAATGAGAAATTTTTTGTCATCCAAAGCTGCAAAAACAGCGTCTTCAGCCTTATTGATATGGCTTTGTGCTTCTAATAAGAGTTGAGCCATTTTATTGAAATTGGTCCCTAGTCTGATTTTTTTGAGTTCATTGGAAAGTGCAATTAAAATTCTGACTTCATCAGAGCTCAAAATAGACTTTCCAATCAAAAGCATCTGGTCAATACGGTCAATATTGCTATTAATCACTTTGAGAGCCTGTTTAATATCTTTGTTTTCATATTTCTTGAGTTCTTTTTGCTGAAGCACTTGTTGCTGAGTTTCCCACTGTTTGTGCTCTGTCTCATACTCTTTTGCAATTTTCTGTATCAACTGTTGAATTTCCTCTTCTGAAAATGAGCCATCACTCACTACCACATTTTGCGGAACCAATCAGAGAGAAAAGACATAACGAAGCGACTTTTCCAAGGTATCACTAAAAGTAACCAGAGAAAACTCTCTGTCTTTGAATACTACCGTCATACGGATTTTTCAAAATTCTTCCACTGGCTTGTCATATTTCTCCAGAGAAACCACGACCACCCCTCGATGCTCCAAAAATTCCTTAATCTGAAAAAGATTCTCCACCCCTCCGATGAGAATGTCGAGTTGGTACTGCATACCATCTTTTTCTTTAATCCCAATAAGATGGAAAAACATTTTTGGAGCAGTAAAGAAGAGATAAAAAAAAGCACCATTTCATTTGATTTGTTGTATTCCCAATTCAACACTTATAACATAAGAAAGCATACAGCGATTGCAAGAGAAACTTACTTTGATTTTATAAGGGAAAACCCTATACTGAAAAAAATGATACCTCCCCAACCCATCGAAACCCACCCACTCGGGTTCTTCCTCCCTCAATGAACAAAACTACTCCTCTTAGGAAGTTTCCCTCCGCCAAAAACTCGTCGGTCTATGGAATTTTACTATCCAAATTTTCAAAATGATATGCGAAGAATGCTAGGACTTATTTTTCATCACGATAAAAGCTTTTTCATCGCACCTAATGGAAAACAATTTGATGCAGAAAAAGCAAAAAAATTCTGCGAAGAAAACAAGATGGGGATTGGCGACACCGCAGAACAAATCATCCGCCTCCAAGGAAACGCTGCCGATGACAAATTACAAATAGTAAAACCAGCAAATATCGAAAAAATTTTAGAGAAAATCCCCGAATGTCATACCCTCGTCGTCACCGGACAGAAGGCAATGGAAACTCTACGTTTTCTCATCGATTTCCCTCAACCAAAAATCTGAACCTGCTCCTCCACCACAATCGCTAACAGAATAGTTCGCATTTACCGTATGCCCTCCACCTCTCGTGCCTATCCAAAACCCTTAGCAGAAAAAGCGAAAGTATATGAGACGATGTTTCGTGAAGCAGGAATAGTGTAAATTTACTAGTAGTAAAACAAAAAATCTCTATCCTCACTTGAAGAAACACTATCAACAATACAATTTTATAGGGTACATCCTCCCTTATGCTCTCTTTCATCCCTACTCCCACAAAAGACCCCACACTAGTCAGCCAAATCGCGAAAGAAAGCATTTTTCAAATCACCGGAAAACTTCCAAAAAAAGATGAAAACTGAATTCCTATTTTTGAAGACAGTCATTTTTGGAGCATTTCCCACAAAGAAAATCTGATTTTTCTAGGAATAGACAGCGTCCCTTTGGGAGTAGATTTGGAAATCATCAAACCCAGAGGAACAGACGCCTTTTCGCTACATACCGACCCAGAATACCAACTCATTGGAGGGAAAAATTGGGAAAACTTCTACCGCCTCCGAACCCTCAAAGAAAGCATTATCAAACTCTATCTCAGCAATCTGGAAGAATTACAACACATAACATTGACTCATCTCGTGAGACAAGACTGTAAAAGAGAAGGAATACCGTTTGATACGCAAATCCAAGGAAGCTTTTTAGAGAAACAATACATCTGCTTTACTTGAAAAGATAGAGAGAAAGTATATAGCATAGCTTACAATATCTAATACCTTATCAAAAAAATGGACGATTTCTTGCATTATTCACCATTTGAAATATACTTATCTAAATTTTATAATATTTTAATTATCTGTGAACATTCCTAGCAATTCTATAGAGGAAACTAACAATGGTGTCGCTACTTCCAAAGAGTTCTCACCCCAATCAGAAACTTATAGAGATATGGCATCACCAGAAAAACAAATGAGACCTTAAAATACCAAGCCAAGCTTCATTCTCCAGCGTACTTAATAACAAAGAATTTGATACTTTTTTCAATATTACCCCAGAAAAAAAAGACAGAGTTTTGAAAGTCTGTGAGTTCTTCCATCAATTATCCTATGGACTACATCCTTTATAGAATAAAACATACAATGTTATGTTTTTCTTTCCACAAATTATAAGAGAGCTTTAGCAAGAAAATTTTGAAATTTTTTTATTAAAAAGGATCTCAACCAAATGAAGCAGGATTCCATCAAGGTCGTTTTTCCTTTTTCTTCATTGTAAAATGCTGAAAAACTTCGTTATATTCAGAATCTTTACAACAAGGTTTTACACGTCCTATCATCGTCGCTATCTCTTCATATCTTCTATAAGGTATATCAAGAGTATCTTTTATCATTCCATATTTCTCATATGCAAACTTTACAACAAGTTGTTTAATAGGAACATCAAAACGATCATCTAAAAAACCAGTCTCTTTAACTCGGAACATTGTATGTCTCCTATCTTCATTCTTCTCTTGCATTACATCAAAATCAAGTATTTGAAACACAACGGAACGAACTCTTCTTTCCAATTCTTCTTGATCCTTTGCTGCTGAAAAGAAAGTATGTACGCGATCCATAAATTCGTTTGATCAACTTGGCATTTTTAACATCCAAATAAAATATACTATATAGTATACTTAAATTAATAAACATAGCAACATTTCTCCAATATTTTTTATCAACTACTAAAGAATAACTAGGTGCAATCTTTTTCAACACTTTTTCCAAAAACTCCTTTTCAACAAAAACTTCTCTGATAGTATCAAGGTTCTCCCTAATGAGCTTAATTTCATTCATTTTGTAGTATATTGAAAAGTTCTAAAAATAAGGTAAGTGATAAATTACCGAGTAATTTAGTGGATTTTGTTAAAAAATAAAGAAGCTTTAATGAAAAGATCTTTTAATAAATTTTTTAACAAAGGTTTGCCCTCCTACTATTCATTTGATAAGATAGTTTCAAGTGGGTAAATTAGCTACATTGATATTTTCTTTGGTTGAAACGATGTTTCCGTGTGATACAGCATTCCCATTCATAGTAAAAATTTGGAAATCTCCTTTTTTATCTGCAGTTGTATCTCAAAATTCCAGATGAAGAATATCTAGTACAGGATTAGGATAGAGTTTTACATCATGCTCCTCCAACTTTTCAACTTGTGAAATTGCGGTGTTTCAGTCTATTGTAAGTAGGATTTTTCCATCAGATTCCACTCTAAAATGATTATCGTAAGTGGTCTCATCTCCATTAGTATCTACTACTGTCCTAGGTAATCGTTTTGAATAAGAGGTATAAGGAATCTCAAATGATTGATCTTCTCTCGCTTCATCTGTATGAATCACAAGCATATATTTTCTATCAATCTGCTTCTTTTCTGCTATGATAGTACTATTCCCATCAGCAATCCTCCATTTCTCCTCATTTTCTTTCGAAATAAAAAAATTTCAAAATTTTCCTTCAGATAATTCAAAATCTTCTGCATCATCTCCATCATTAGCCAAAATATCAATTTCTTTTGTGGTATTGAGTGATAGAGATACTTCATCAATATTCCCTTCTATATCCTTGCGACCATCATATATTGCTGTTGGGACATAATAATCTGTAAATACTACCTCTCAGGATTCATTATATCGTGATTTTCAGCTTCCAGCATCCATTATAGGTGCGAATGTTTTACATTTTCACCATTTTGCCACTGCATGTGCCATGTTCATTATATCTTCGCCATATGTACTCCCTGTAGAACATGAATTGAATGTCACTGTTCATCATTCAATGTATTTCCCCAATTCTTGGATGAAATTTTTATCCCCACTATTCATCATCCCATCAGATAGTTCATCAGAAATCGTGCTTCTCTTTAAGCTTCTCAATTCCGTCCCATCTTTATAGCCGTGTCAGGCAATAATTACGTTCGGGTTTTCTCGTGTCCCTCCAGCTCACAGATAGGAAGTATGAAACTTTTCCATTTTGGGAAAGAAAAGTTCAGGATATCATCATGGTTCAAAGACCCTTACATCATAATAAGGAAGCAGATCGTTAATGTTTCTATCCTCAAAAACTCTTTGAGCTTGATAATACAATCAGTTTCTATCTTCATTTCCAATCATACTATCTATCGCTCCATTCCAATCAGATTTAGACATAAAAATAGGAAAGACTGGTTTTCAAGTAGGAGCATCTTTATTCTCAAAGAGATGAGATAAAACATTTACCCCGTACCTAGAAAATCTTGTAATATTATAGGTATCAAACAGTGTAGTCAGTATTTCTTTTTCAGGAAACATTTCTTTTATCATCCTCATTTGTAAAAGATCATTGAGAAATATCGCCTTTTCTCTGTCCCAATGAGGACTAACAGCATACATCTCCAAAAGCTTTGACTCTTCTATTCAAAGGACTTCTTCTGTGGCAAATTGGTTTAATTTTCCGATACTTTCTTTTCCAAACAAACACAATGAATACATCCATAGCAATTGTTTTTGTGAATTATCTGAAACAGCGTTTATTTTAGCGTTTACTTCCTCCAGAGTTAATCCCACTTGTTTCATAGTAAGAGAACTATCAGTACCTTGTATATAATTGGTATAGCTTTTCATAGCTGCAAGGATCGCATTAGTGTCCGAAGATTCTTTGATAATGGTTGATCCCAAGGATACAACTTCATGACCAATGCCATTATAATTATAGGTATATTCTGTGATACTATCCTGTAAAATTCAGTCTCGCACCGTATAATTTCATTCAGCCTTTAGCATCTCGCAAATAGCGAACTTTTCTTCATCGCTTACACTATCATCCTCTTCCATTCAAAAGATAGATTTATATAAACCTTGATAATTACTTTCTGTGCAAAATAAAAGCTTTGTACAGGCATTTAATCTATTATCATTATTAACCATTGTTTTAATGGACTTATAGAGATTACTACCAGAGTTTCTGGAACAGTGAAACAAATAGGTACTGACCAAGATTGATTTTTTTGATAAGTCAGTCAAGGAGATCAACTCTTCCAAGAAAATCTCCTCTTGGTTGGTTTTTGAAAGCTTATCTACATATTCATACAAAGGGTTACTAATTGCTGACGAGAAGAGTGGTGCAGCGTTGTGGTGTTGATGTCCTAATTGTTTTATATAGATTTCCGCAGCCTCGTCCATGATACTCATAATTGAAGTTGGGAATAGTTTTTCTGATAAGCTATGAAGGATATTTAGAGTGGATATATTGGTCTCACAAGGATTTATTTCATATATAGAATAGCATTTTTTGTATATCCTTTGATAATCTTCTTGAGTAAAGCTAGAAGGAAGATTATTTGCCAGCCTTTGGAATAATCTATCCAACACTGCCACATTATATTGTTTGGACTGTAGCAACTGATCTATCATCTTCTCCGAAGCCATAAAAAACTTTCACGCTGATTGCTCATCATTGAATCACCAACGATGTAAATCTGACAGCTGAGACAGAAGATTTGTATATCCCATTACGGTAGATGAATCAATAGTAATAGAAAGAATAACATCACAAGCAACACTAATGAGTGCCTCTCCTTCTTCTTTCGAAAAAACATTTTCATTAACAAAATACATACGATTCATGGTTTGAAGTAATGTTTGTAGTTCTTCTTTATTCCCACTTGTCATAATTTGTTTTATCTTTTCTATATTCACTGTATTATTTTCTGCATTGTATAGTTCATGATCGGATTCATCAATGACTGTAGTTGTTTCCCATCTCCCTTCCAGATTCATTTTTAATTTAATAAACTTCTCCCACAGTGCAACATCGTTTCCTTGAAAGAAGCTAATATCTTTCGAAAATTTTTCTTTATAGAACGTTCAATAGGGCGTTTCTCCATCAGAAAACTTATAGAGTAAGTCATAATCCGTTTTTCATGATTTTGAGAAGATATTAGCACGTAAAGCAACATTGATTTCTCTGATGAGTAGCTCCTCTGCTGGCAGAAGTTTTTCATAAGACAATATTACTTCTTTCTCATAGTTTTCTGGCATGGAATGTAACATTAAAAAATAAAATCTGGAATCATGTTTTCTTTTTCTTGTGCCTCTTGTTCTTGGATTCTCTTGAGATGCTGTTGTACTTTCCTTTGTTTCTTTTCATAATTATATTGCACTACAAAATCTCAGAACTCAATAATAGCTTTATAGGTATCATCAAGAAATTTTTCATCTACTTCCGTACATTTGATACATACCATCGTCTGCCTAAAAATATCATCAGAGGGTTTCAGTTGATCCAATAAAGTTATCAGCTTTTCTTTTTTCTTTTCAAAAGAAAGTTTGTGGAATTGAATTGATAGAGTATTCAAAATAGTTGTATAAAGAATAAAAACACACAAGTAGTATACTCAGATTTTATAATTTTACAAAAAATCTGACCGTTTTGAGACAGATTTATCGTATTTTGTACTTATATTTCTTAAATTTTAATATATAATAGGTTAAAATGACCATTAGAATCATAGCACCAACATCACGTTCAACACCAAATTCCCGTAGGGACAAACTATTGGCATGTCCAAACCATATAATACAGAAAATCGGACGCACCATGAGTGTATCTCTACATAAATAATACGATTTTGCAACCAAATCAACTTTTTTCAAAGAACTAAACTAAAAAAACAGCCCTAAACTTGTGGGGCTGTTTCCTTTTATCAATTTGCATTTTTCTCTACCATTTTCTTTCAAAAAGGTA
>JAITQZ010000064.1 GCA_031288635.1 Candidatus Peribacteria bacterium
TTCATAAGTACGTTTTTGAGACATTAATATACATTTTTTTTACTAAATGAATTCTTTCATATTTCTTTGTACGGATTTTCAGCTTATTTTCAACCTTTTTCATATCAGTGAACACTTACGATACTTTGGCTTGATATATAAATGAAAATGAGTATATTAGTTGACATAAAAATAAAAAACCTGAATAAAATCCGATGGGGTCTTTAACAGGTAAATTTAAAAAAAATAATCACTTAAATTTTTACAAAATGAAGAGAATGCCCGTACTGGAGATTTTACTTGTTTTATCTGCAGTCTATTTGTTTACAAACAAGCATATTGATATATATATCCCATTTATCCTCTTAGGACTAGGGGTAACTATATATCTGGTGAAAGTTCTGAAAGTAAAAAGCTTGGAAAAGGATGAAAGAAGCGGAGAACAGCAAAACAGTTCCGTTGCTGCTAATCCTCAACCTATGCCTAAACTTTCCAAAAATGAGAAGCAAGAGTTGATTGAACGTGTACTGCAGAAAATGCGAACACTTACAGACTCGACCATCTTACTTCTGGATGACATCCGTAAAGAGGCGAAAGGAGCTCTGACGGAAACTGAGATTGAAAGTATTGCTCGGCAAATTCAGAATCCTAAAGTGTATTGCAACATTTGGGAAACGGAAGAAAAGCTGAAAACGCTTCAATTTTATGACACTTATTTGGGCTATCTCATTGAGTTTGGCTCAGAAATTTGTCGAGACTACTGTGTGGCAATGTATCGGAAACAGAATATTTCTTATTTGTTTTTCGATGCCTTGTTGAGAGTTTGCCCGAATCTGCTTTATCGAATGACAAAATTGAGTTCAACTCAGATTTCTTCTTTGATTCGTTTTCAGTCTGCGGCAGAATTAGTACAAGGAAATATCCTTTCCTTGATTGAAATCTGTCAACCAAAAGATGCGTATCTGAGAAAAGAAGTCTTTGAAAAAATCGTCAAAGTGCATGATGTAGATTTGACCAATGCCATCCAATCTACTCAGATTCTTTCATTAGAGGAAGCTCGACAGATTGCAAAGAGAGGGAAATCTTCAGAAATGGACGCATTACTTGACCGTAATGATGCACATCAATTCTTGGGACTTTTCCCGTTGACGAAAGCCCTTACAGTAATGCTTGGGTTGGAGGGAAACTCAGTTTTGAGGGACGAAATCAGTACCAAGTATCCTTTTACTCAGAAAACGTTTGAGGATTACAAAGTAGCCCTTGAAAAGCTGAATAATGACGATTTATTCGGAACTGATGAAGCGTATGATATGATTCTTTTCATTGAAGACAAACTTCAGAACCATCCTCAACAAGCTGATTTGCGGAAACAAGTATTTCAACGTATATTGGAGGCGAGTAAGTATTTAAGTGAGCTGATTCCTCAATGGAGAACCCTGACGGAAGAGGAAATTACTGCAATTCTTGAACGGGAAGAAGACGAGGAATTAGAAGCATTGTATGCTCGTACTGATGTGGATATTTCAAAGTATCTTCCGCTCAAAATGGCGGTAGAAATTATGTTGGAACTTCAACATGCAGACTTTCTGGATACCGTAGAAGAAAAATTTGATTTTTCGAAATGGTCTTTGGAAGAGTATAAAGCTGTCATTGATAATTTGGATGAAGATGAACTTTTTGCCAATGGTGATGTAGAATATCATTTTATTTCCCTCGTGGAAGAAAAGTTATCTCAACATCCTGACAGAGAAGAAATTCGTGCTTATGCATTTGAAAAAATGAAAGACTCACAATATTTGAGTTCAGGTATTCCAAGATGGAAAAACCTAACGAAGAATGAAGTGGCTAGCATTTTGAAAAAAAACGATGAAGATGAGTTGACTGCTTTATCTGAACGCTCAGACATTGGCGACCTTTCACAGTATTTCACTTTAAAAGTAGCAGTAAAAGTTTGGCTCGGACTTTTCTTGCCAGAAAGCAGAGAAAGAGTTGATACCGACTTTGGATTTACTCAGAAAACTGAGGAAGAGTACAAAGAGATTATTGATGACTTGGATGGTGATGAACTTTGTGGGTACGATTCATACGAAGACAATGAACCTGAATACGATTTCATAGAGTTTATCGAAAAGAAACTCTCACAGCATCCTCAAAAGGATTCTTTGCGGGAAACGGCATTTGAAAAAATGCAAAATTCCGAGTATTTAGAATATGCTATCGCTCGTTGGGAAGCCTTGGGTCCTAAAGAGGCAGATTCGCTTTTTGATGCAGATATAGAAAATGAGTTTCAGGCAATTATGGAGCGAGATGATGTAAACACCCTCTTGAGTCAGATTTCTGATGAAGTATTCTTCTCTATCTATACAGAAGAGTATGCCTTTGATTTCTCTGATTACGAGAAGTTACTTAATGTGGAATGTAAACGCAGAAAAAGGGAATCTTCCGAATTCAAACAGAGAATTAAAGAATATGAAGCAGAAAATGAATAATTAAAAATTACAAAACATGGCAAAAAAATTGCAGATGACAAAAGAAATCGTCCCGCAGCAGGATTTCCTGCAAAAAATGGGACTTAGTGAAGAAGTAACTCTTAATGGGGTTACTCAGGAAATGAGAAACAATGCGGACGGCTTTTTGGAGGCACTTTTCTCTGCTGAGGGAACTGGCTCAGACCGCCAAGTAGCATTAGACCAGTACGGTGGTACGGTGGTGGTACTTTCCAGTCCGGAATCGCAGATTCTGGATGTAAAAAATTGGATGCTTCGAAACAATGAGATTACGAAAGAGCTATATAGCTCTACGAAATCTCTTGCTCAGGAAATTGCGAAGATTTCTCCGGAAAAACGCCTAACCACCAAAAAAGGGTTTCAGCACTGGTTGGAGAAGTTGCCTTTAGTTGGTAATTCTGTCGCGAAGTACCTTCACAATATCGAAACGGCAAGTACAACGATTAGTTCAATTGCTGAGGATGTGACGGCTGCCCAAAAAAAATGGGAGAACAGCCGATTGCTTACAGAGCAAGAAAAGGCAGACAAGATTACAGAAGCGACCAAAAAGAAAGAAATCATCCAGGTAGCAATGTTAATCAAGTCTGGTTTACAAGAACGGATTGAAGCGTTACCCGATGAACGGCAAAAAAACTTCGCGAGAACGCAGTGGCTCTTTCCTTTTGAAAGTCGCCTGTCGGCTCTTCAATTGGAATACGCCTCGGACGTAACGACAGTTATGTATCTCGAAACGTTGCTGAATACGCAACGAATTCTTGCAAGTGAAGTAGATATCGAGAAAAAGCTGACCGTAAAAGCACTAGTAAACAACCTCATCGTTGCATCTAGTACGATTACGACGCAAGAGATGAATAAAACTATTAATGTTTTACGGAAAACTCGGGAGAATACCGCTAAGAAAACTGCCGAATTGGTGGCCGCTTCCATCCAAGAAACTAAAGCAACTCTGGAAGGTTCGACAACTCGAACCCAAGGAGCTTTGGCAACCTTCGCAGCAGGTATTGAAAAGTGGGAAGCGTCTACACGTATTGTGTTAGAGGCTTTGCCAAAGCTGGATGCAGCAGTGAACGAATTCACTGGACAATTGAATACTTACCAAGAAAAGTTGGAAAGTATCAAAGAGTCTGATAAGTTCGCTTTACAGATGTACCAAACTCTTCCTGCTTTATTAAGCGGGAACGAAAATAAGTAAGTTAACTCTATTGAGGAAAGCTGTCGATATCTAAGGCAGCTTTTTTCTATTGGGAAAAAGGACTATTTATCATACTATATAGTCCTTTTACTCTTTTTTTAGTTGTTGGTAAACACTCACGATCCTCCTATGATCCGCTTTTAGTAATTTAGCTTGCTGATAGTTTTGTGCTAAAGGCTGTACCAGTTTAAGCGTGGTGTCTAATTCTGAGAGAAGATATTGATTGTCTGCAATGACCAAGTTTACAATTGTGAAACTTTGTATTTGCATTGTAATCAATTGTCCCATCAACGAAGTGGTAGGAAGCATCTCTTCCCTGTGAAGCTGACAAAGATGACATTCAAAGATAGTATACTCTTTGTGCATCTTTTCTAGTGCTTCTTTTTGATGCTTGATGAGATTTTGATAGTGTTGTAATTGAGAGACTTTTCGTTTTATCTCATTACAAGCTCTTTTTATCTCTGGTGTAGCATCAATTTCTTCTTCAAAGAAGTTGAGCAATTTTTGTTTGATTTTCTTTTTCCAAGAAGACACTCCGGAATGTTCAATCAAACAGTTTAGAGCATCTTGAAGCTGCTCACTCTGTCGTAAACTGATGCTTTGTTGGAGCAAGTCATCCAACTCTTTTTCAGCTTTTTGATATGCTTCTTCAAACTGCTCTACATACTGTAGCAAGTCAGTAAGTATCAAAGGATTTTCCTTTAATTTTTGGAAAAGAATATCATAATTTAATAAAATTCCTTTTCTTTTCATATTTATTTTCTTTATATTATTAAAAGACTATAGTTATTTACTATAAAAATTCAATATGAAATGTATATGTTTATAAGAATCTAAAAATTGGCTTGACTTTAGATATATATATCCGTATAAACTAAATCGACGTATGTTCATTAACAATAAAAAAAAATTATGCTTATGGCGACAATTGAAGCGTTATTGCAATGGCAAAACTTGTTATTTTGTTTGTCATTGTTGGTATCAATGCTGCTGATTTTTGCAGTGTGTGCTGGCGGTGGAAATGGAGATGCTGATGCAGACATAGATACTGAGGTAGATATGAATGCAGAGGCTGATGTGGAAGTTCACGGAGGTAATATTCTTACTGATGTAGATATTTCGCATCCTCACGTTGATACTGCTGATGAAGTACCTCACGACATTCATGACTTCCATGATGTACATGGAGACCACGGAGATGTCGGGGTAGTCTGGAAAAGTTTATCACTTTTGGGTATTGGAAAAATGCCTTTAATGTTAATTCTTTTCTTCTGGACACTCTTCTTCGGAGGGATTGGATTAATGTTAAACTTTATTGTTTGGAAGCTTTTGACCGTTTCTGTATTTGTTGCTTTGGGGGGAAGTATTTTTCTTACCTCTTTTTTGGCACAAATGTGGAGAAAGCTGATGCCCAAACCAAAAAGTTACGTTTCCTCTCCCAAAGATTGGGTAGGATTAGATGCGATTGCGGACCAGACGATTGATAGCGAATTTGGTTATGCTTATGTGTATGATCAATTTGGCAATCGACACGGGGTTATTGTTGTATTAGATCCTTCTATTTTAACAGGAACTAGCTTTATTGCGAAAGGATCCCAAATCCTTTTATTGAGTTATAATCCTGACCTTAAAAGGTTTACCTGCCGCCTGAATGAGCAGGAAAATAAAATTATTAATTAAAATTTTTCAAAATGATGGAAACAAGAAAGAAATCGACGAGCAGTGCAGGCGTCGTCGTGATCCTGATGGGGATTTTATTGATTGCCCTACCTTTTGTAGGGAATGTGTTGAAAGAGGGTATAATCTCTGGAGGTAGTCAGCTTGTTCTGATTTTCGGAGGTATTATTCTTTTAGTTGTCGGTGTTGTACTCCAAGTATTGAGTCGAGCAATCATTACTGCTCAGGCAGACTTCGCGTACATTCGTACGGGAATTGGTGGAAGAAAAGT
>JAITQZ010000069.1 GCA_031288635.1 Candidatus Peribacteria bacterium
GAAAGAGAAGAGAAAGAAAAGAAAGTAACTATGTTTTACTTCCAAAAGTGTTTTTTAATAAAAAAGTCTTCACTTTCACTTGACTTTTTATTATCATTTATGTATACTTATATAGTATATGATATATATATTTATTCAATATAACAATGGCAATCAATACAACAATAGCAAGAGAACAATCACAAGGGGTGGATATAAATCCATCAAATGAGATAATTTGAGTCAAAAAACCAAAAAAAAAGAAACCAAAAGTTTATGATGGACCAGATTCATTTATATATCCGCTATCTACATATGAGACAATAATATATGAAAAACTAAGGAATATGATTTTACTAATGACACTTCAAGATGGTCCTGTTATTGGGATAGAAGACAACGAACGATATGTAATAAATAATAACAAAGATATTATCTCTGATAAACGACCTACTTCACCTGAGGTACTTTCACATCAAAAGAGCTTTCAACATTTGAGAAAAGGGGATAATATCTATTACTATGGAAGAGGTTATGGAGGTGTATATATACTATAAAAACAATAGGAAAAAGAACTGGGAATTGGCTTCTTGATGAGGATGGTCACCTTATTTGACATCTGTTGGGAGACCAAAATATGAAGGCATGTGTTAAAGGAGTAATAGCATAATTCGACATTCCCTTTAACAAGAGAACAATACGAGACAATGATGGATAGTCAAAGAAATATGTATTAGTAATGCAAGTCGAGAAGTAGTATTCTCGGTTTCACATTAAACTACTTTTTCATCTACCATACCTCATAAAGGAATGAAAACGCAAAATAAAAAACGCAAATCATTCCTTTTTTCGAAATCAGTTTTTCAAATAAATGATTTTACTTTCTGTCTCTAATCGATATATTACACTTGTTTATCGTTTTATTTCCTCTCTACCAATCCACTAATGCCCATCCCTATCGTAAACGACAATGACGAAATCATCAGCTACAAAGAAAAAACAGAAGTCTGAAAAGAACTAATCAGAGTTGTTTCTCTCCGAGTCGTAAATAAAGAAGGAGAAACTTTACTCGTGCAAAGAGCTTCCACCAAAAGACGAGAACCCAACAAACGAACCATTGCTGTGGGTGGCGGTGTGGAAGCAGGAGAAAGTTATGAAGAAGCTATCGTGAGAGAAACAAAAGAAGAACTTGGCATTACCGTAAAGCCAACCTTCCTTGTGAAAAGAAAATCCGTAGATGAGGAAGCCATCAACTTTTTTCAGGCAATATTCTATGTTCAACTCCCAAAGGATACTCCCTTTCAGTTTGATGAACACGAGATACAAAATACAAAATGGCTCTCAAAAGCTGAAATTGATGAGCGATCACAAACTTCACCAGATGATTTTGTAGCTTCGTTCCACAAGTATTGGGAGATTATCAATAAAAAGATTAGTACATTCCCCCTTCAACCATAACCTCTGGATAAACAATTAGAAATTATATAATTCAGCCTTTTTTATCTTTTACTCTTATACTTATGAAAAGAATTATCATTACCGGTGGAAGCGATGGACTCGGACTTGCATTTACGACACTCTGCCTTAATGCAGACATCCAAGTCATCAATTTAAGTAGACATCAGCCTAAAATAAACAATATATCTATCGAGAATCATAAACTCATCCACCTAGAAACCGACCTCACAGATGAGAAGTCTATCATCAAATCTGCGAACCTCATCAAAGAAAGATATGCAACTTTTGACGCTTTGGTGCATTGTGCAGGAGCGATAAGTATTCAAGAGGCAAACCGTATCACCTATGACGAACTAGAAACCGTGATGAAGGTGAATACCCTTGCTCCAATCTTTCTGACTTCTCAGCTCTTTGACTTAATAACAGAAAATGAAGCTGATGTATTCAATATAGGTTCTACCGTAGGAACGAAAGCCCATGCTTCACAGGCGGCATACACAGCATCCAAACGAGCATTAAGAGGCGTGAGCCAGACCTTACAAATCGAACTTGCGAAGACGAAATGTAGAGTAATTCAGTTCAATCTTGGTGGAATGGCGACAAGATTTCACGAGAAGTACAATGGAACGAAAATCGAAAATCCTAATGAATGGATGAACCCTCGTGATATTGCCGAGCTGATGTTCTCTCTCTTAAAATTACCAAAACAAATAGAAGTAAGTGAAATTCTCATCAATAGAAAAAAATAAATCTGATTTTTTAAATCTTCTCTTCTATTACAATGAAAAAAGCATATTGTGTATTTAGCGACTTTTCTTCGGAAGCAAAAGATGTTCTTATTGCTAATGATATAGAATTCACTGTAAACCCTTTTCAAACATTACCTAATGAGGAAGAATTAATGGCTTTATTGAAAGAATATGATATTTTAATATTGGGAGTGCGTTCAAAGTTGATAGCTGATATGTTGAAGTTTGTTGAAACTCCCAAAGTTATTGCTACATTATCCATTGGAGTAGACCATATAGATAAAGCATTTTTTACTTCTCCTCTTATAAAAATTGTTAACATACAAACAGCAAATATTGTATCAGTGGCGGAACATATTTTTTCGTTACTACTAGCACTAAATAAAAGACTCTATGAAAGTAACTATCTTGTGCTAGCTGGACAAGGAGAGAAGTCTGCTATACACGAAAGACCTGAAGATATATCTAATAAAATATTGGGGGTGATAGGTGCAGGAAATATCACTCGTGAAGTCATAAAAATTGCGAAAATATTCAATATGAAAATTCTTTGTTATACCAGACACGAAGAGAATCATATTGACCTAAAAAAGTATGTGGAATTTACAACATTAAACAAACTACTAAAAGAAAGTGATATTATCAATGTAAGTATTCCTTTAACTAATGAAACAAGATATCTGATTTCAAAAGATAGTATTCACCTTATGAAACCTACAGCAACTTTTATCAATACTTCCAGAGCAGAAGTCGTAGATATCAATGCATTAATAGCATATGCTGATAAATACGATACTTTTTATGTGGGATTAGATATTGATGTAGACAACTATAAAGACCTGCTTTCAACATATAGAAAGAATGTTATCATTACACCACATATTGCAGGAGTATCAAAACAAGCTCTTGAGAGAATGGATATTGAACTGGCAAATCGTATAATTGAATTATCATAACCAAGAAAAATAGAAGTAAAATAATTCAGCCTTTTTTATCTTCTTTTTCCACTTCATAGTCTATGAGTGATTTGCTCTATTGATTTATAATTATCTTCATAATACACGAATTTGAAGAAATTATCTTTCTTCCCGACTGGTTGCAAAAAAATAAAAACATTCTTGCAGATAGATTTCCTAAACTATCAAAATACCTAGTAAGTAAAATTGATAATATCTCCACTTCTGAATTTGCACTTGTTGTTTTTGAAGAGTATATCCTCATTATATTAATAACTATAAGTGCTGTATATTTTGATTTTTACAACTTGTGGATAGGTGTATTTATGGCTTTCTATCTTCATTTAATAGTACATATTATACAATGGTTGGTAGTCAGAAAATATGTTCCATTCATAATATCTTCCATTATTTGTTTACCATATTGCACCTATCTTCTCAAAATATTGCTAACAATGAAGGAAATACATTATGAAACCCTCACTTTTCGAACAATCATAGGAATAATTGTAACTCTCTTAAATTTAATAGTAGTACATCACATTGCAATGCTAATGACAAAAAAACTCTTATCTACAAGACCTCAATTCATTTTTTGAGCATTTGGAATTATTAGAAACGAAGAAGGAAAAATTTTACGGGTACAAAGAAATGATATTCAGAGAAATGGTGACTACTTGCGAAATTTACCTTGATGAGGAGTAGAAGAAAAAGAAAGCCCACGAGATGCAGCGATAAGAGAAGTTAAAGAAGAAACAGGATTGGATGTTGAAATCGTAAAACTAACAGGAATTTACACAAAAGATTTTCAAAATGAAGTATGTTTTGTCTTTGAATGCAAGATAATCGGAGGAGAACTTACCTTGAATGAGGAAGCAAGAGCATTTGCACGATATGCACTAGAGGAGCTACCAAGAGCTATTTCTGAAAGACAAGTGGCAAGAGTGAAGGATTTCCTTAATAATGAACAAACGCTTACTATGAGAAGAGAACATCCATACTAATTCAGCCTTTATTGATAATCTGCTTTTTTATTCTCTGGTAACATCTGTTTTGCCTCCTCTAAAAATTTATCAAAATCGCTCTTAAATACTCTATCCTGTACAATTCTATATTTTTCAAACTCCGTTTCTGCGTGCTGTTTTGCAAGTTCCATAGAAATATTCCCAGCATTTTGCAGTAATTCATATTTATTAGCAAGCAGGATTTGGTTTAACTGTTGTATCCAATCTTTCATCGTCATAGGAATCTTTCTTTTTGCCATATTTTCTGCTGCAGTATGATGGTGAATTGCCCAATGCAGTTTATTCTGTACCTTCTTGAAAAAATCAATAGTAATAACAGAACTGGGGTCGTAATCTAAAGAGGTTGCGTAAATATCGGTAATTTTTTGATAAAATTTTCTTTCTGAAATTCTGATTTCTCTAATTTTTTCCAATTGTTCTTCAAAATATTGGTCAGTCAAAACTCCGCCTTTTTTAAATCTTTCTTCATCCATTACTCGTCCTTTAATTGTGTAATCTTTCACAATCTGATTTGCCCATTTACGAAATTGCACCGCTCTTTCATTATTGACTTTAAACCCTACAGCAATAATCATTTGAAGATTGTAATGTTCTATTTCACGAGAAACCGCCCTTTTCCCTTCATTTTGAACTATCCGAAATTTTTGGATAGTTGCAGGTAACGAGAGTTCTTTATCTTCCAAGATTTTCTTAATATGATAATTAATAGTTCTTACATCCACACCATATAAGGTTGCCATAAGTTTTTGCGTAAGCCAGATATTTTCGTTTTCATATCTAATTTCAATCTGTTGTGGCGTCTCTCCTATACTCGCAATAAAAATCAAAAATTCAGCGGTAGAGTTGCGGATTTGGAGAGGTTGCTTGCTATCAGTAATTGGCATTAGAGGAAAAATAAAAGAAATAAAGCTGACTAAAGCATATGATTTCTTTCGGCAATTGCAAGAGAATTTGAAGAACTTTTTGACAGAACTACACATAAGAAAGAAACCATCAAATTTGCTTATTTGACTCGGAGTGATTTTTCTATTTTTTCCCTTGCCATTTCTGAGAGACAAGTTGCAAGAGGAAGGGTTTTCTATTAACTGCAAAATTCCCTTGATTTTTTAGACTAATTTAATATATTAATAAACATATTTTTATTCTTATGCTTATCTTATGAAAAAACTCCTAACCTTCCTCGCGATTGGAAGTCTATGAATGATTGCCACCGCGAATGCTGCTTTAGTTGACGACGCCATTGCACGAGCCTATACAAAAGGATTAACAAGATACACCACCAACGACGAATTTGGTATAAATCGCTCTATTAGAAGAGACGAAGCCGCTAAATTCTTCGTACAGTTCTCAAATATCATCGGACAGACAAACTACGTCAAAGACATCAATCAATGCCAATTCTCAGACGTAAATAACGCTATTAGTGATTTGAAAGAGACGATAATAGAGTCTTGTAGACTAGGGATTTTTAACGGAGCAAATGGAAAGTTTTACCCAGCAGGAAATCTTACCAATGCTGAAGCAGTAGCAGTTTTAATCAGAATTCTGTACGGTAGACTTCCTGAGATAAGTGGACCTATTTGGGCAATCAATTACTATAACAAAGCTGAAAAATTAGGAGCATTTGTAAATATAGATATGAAAGAGGAAAAAAACATTGCAGGGACGAGAGGGAATATTATTAAAATGATGTACAGTGTAAGAGAGATGAGAGGCAAGGGAGAAGAAAATATACGAGATATAAATAAGTGAGATGGACAGATAACACTCACTAATGATACGGAGCGATGACTTATCCAAGAGGTATATACAGACCCTGATGGAATAAATAAAATAGAAATCGACTTTGTACAAATTGTTCCCTGCACTGAACCATACTGCAAAATACAAATATGGGATTGTGCTGATAAACAATGCGAACAGCTAGTCCCAACTAATGAGCGAAATACTTATGAACATAAACTCCTCAATGAAAACGCTAAACTAAGAACATTCCCTATTATTGATACTGCCGAAATCATTTGAGCAACAAAAAACCAATATACCTATTCTACTTATAACACATCGTTCGAACAATTCGAAAAAAACTACAAAAATCATACATTCTCCAATATCGCACTATTTACTATACAAGATTGAGAAATCATTCGTATAGCTTCACCTACCAATGTTATAGAATTTTTAGTACAAAAAGACTGTGGTGATGGAAAAGAATGGATGGGAACTACAATGGACCCAACCGGTTATTTTTATGGCTGTGCATCTTAAAAGGGAACATAAATAGTTTTGTGTAAATAGAACATTAGGGAACAGAATAGATTGACTGAATGATAATGAAGGAAACCTAAATATCAAGATATGATTTCACTCTTCATTCAAAGATAGCTTCAAATTGATTGAGAATGAATCATCGGTCGTGAAGTGGAGTTGTCCATTTTTTAGTTATACGTTGAGATACCAAGT
>JAITQZ010000066.1 GCA_031288635.1 Candidatus Peribacteria bacterium
TCTAGCAAGATTACATAGAAAAACTCATTGTTATACTAAATGTGCATATATGTTGTACTATTCAATTCTTCTCTTAATGTATGTTAATGTTATTGTTAGTATCTTTAATTAGCAATCCCGTGTTTTTACAAAAAAGTCTTCTTTTTTTTGCTTTTTCTTTCATTCTGGATATACTTAAGGTAAGAATTTTATTTATTATCTTCCAAAGAATGACTTTACAAAGAATGAGTGGTAAAGAGAATACTCCAAGGATAGATGCTACGCCAGATTACTATTCTCCTGGTTCTGAAACCGTTAATGATAAGCTAAGAGAAGCAAATACGAGAGTAGATTTAACGGCAAATAAAGCTGATATTTTTGAGGTAAATAAATATAAAATCAAACAACTAAAAAATGAATACAAAACGCTAAGAGGGAAAGCAAAAGGAGGGAAGTCTCCAGAAGCAAAAGCTGCATTAGCAATCGTAAAATCAGATTTAGATAGTATTGTGAAAAAATTAGAAGCTATTGAAAAACATTTTAAGAAACTCAATAAACTTGAAAATATCGACTTTTCTGTTTATGCAAAAGAATTGAAAGATTATGAAAACTTTTTGCAGTCTGGGGATATTGATAGAGCAATTCAAGAAGCTAGTCTGGGGAAAAAAGTTAGCATTTGGACACCGATTTATTCACCTAAAGACGCCAAAGACGCATTAGAAAAAGACCGTGAAGTTTCTAGAGATAATGTGGATAAAGCGATACTTTTGAGAACTATCTTAGCATTAACCCTTTTTAATGATAAACAATCTGCATTGGAATCCTTTATCAACGGAACAATGGCAGATGGTAATAAGATTGCTTTTATTCAAGAGAATCGAACAGCTTTTGAAAGGCTGAGAACTGCTGATGAAGCAGTATATAACCAGTTAGTGGAAGCCACAGGATTAAATGATTTGGTGAAACAACAATGTGCTACTACTCTTTATTCTTCTTACGCTAGTCCTCAAAGAAGAGGAAAAGAATATGGAACTCGAGATGAAGCAGCACAGCATAACGGACTTTTCGGACTTTTGGACTATGCAACCGAAGGTGTCCAAGTGGATGACCCAAAGTCACAAGAATTTTACAAAAAAGCAGGAAATGCCGCTTTGACAGTAGGAGGAATTTTTTTAGGCTTCAAGGCATTACAGACTTTATGGTATAAATGTTTTGGAAGTGAAGAAAAGAAGAAAAGTGCTAATCGATGATGGGTACTTGCACCTGCAGCACTCCTTGTAGCTACCGGAGGAAATATTAAACAGATTTTTACAGGAGGTCCTCTCACGGAAAAACTTATAGGACGTATGAGAGAATGGGGTTCTTCAGGAAATACACCCCTCCCAACAGGAACCGAGCATGGTTCTCCTACCACAAGACCACAAACTTCGGAACAACAACAAGAAAATGAGAAACAACAACTTATTCACAGTGAGTCTGTCCCTGCTACTATAGCGATTTTTTCAGGAAATTCTTATAAAGACCTTGCGGGAATATTAGAAAAAAAAGCTGATAGATATGTCATAAAAGCAGAAAAATATACAGAGATGTTACAAGATTTGAAAGCAACACAAGCAGAAGATGACCAAAATCATACCTTAACTAGAGCAGAAAGGACAAAATTAGATCAAAAAATCATTTATCTCGAACAAGTCGGTGAAAAAGACAAAAAAAATCTGATTCACGAAGGAATGGTAGAAATGGGACTTGATAAGAAATTTGAAGAGAATAAAGAGAGTAATGCTTCTGTGGAAGAGGAAATTGTAGACTATATAGTTAATCTGGTGGATTTTAATAGTGGAGAGACATTTGATAGACTTTCTGATGACCCTCAAAAACAGCAAATGTTCAGAGATTTTCGTAGAAGCCATGGGAAAAATCCTACGCTCAAGGAATGTAAAGAAGCAGGGGTATTTATTATGAAAATTCAAGATACTTCCAATACTAAGGCACAAATTGATAAGCTCGGGCTTTCCGATAGTGATGCATATCTCCTCCAGAAAGCCTGTAATGAGATATATACTACTTATTTGGGTGATGCAAAAGCAATGGGAATTCATTTAGAAAAAGAGGGAAATAAAATTAAATTTAGAAGTTATGGTACTGAACTTTATATTGATTTGAACAATAAAACTATTGAAAACTTAACCACAAAGAGTTGATTACTCATTCCCTTCAAAGGAGTAGAAGAGATGGCCAGAATGACTAATCTCATCAATGCTATCAAATATCATTCTCGTTTGATGACAGAAAAACCTCGCGAACCAAATCAGGTTGACCATCCTTTCTATGTAGATACTTTTGGAAATGTAATGTTTAGAGGAGTAGGAGCAAATACCACAGTTCTCAATGGAGCAAAAGGTCGAGAAGCACTTTTCGGCTTTGGACTATTAGGAAAGGCAGGAACCACCAATAATATGGATAAAATCTCTGCTACTATGAATACCAGAGAAAGAAAAGAAGACCTCATTCGTTATCTCAATATACAACAACCACCTTTTTGGGTTAAGCCTTCTGAAGATTAAGAAGGGTTACTATATTTTTATTCTTTATAAAGGTACTTATGAAACAGAAACTTGAAAAAATATCTCAACAAGCAAAACACACGTTGAAAAAAGTGGCAAATATTACTAATGTAGTAAACGTTACTGTAATATCGACTTTACTTTGGGGGAATATGTCTTGCACCAAACCACAAGCTCGTATTCAAAGTCGAATGCCGGGGGAAGAAAGGTCGTATACAGAAATCAAAAAAGACGCATATACCGATAAGATTAAAGAGATTAATGTGAAACTCTTGCAAGATATACAACTTTTGGAAGGGATAGATGGAACAAAAGGAAAAATTAAACAATACGAAAACTATTATAAGAGCTATCAAAGTCTTTTAGAGAGTAATGACTACAAAGGAGACAATGTTGTAAATTTTGAAAGAGAATTAACAAAAATGGAAAAAGAGATTGAAAAGATTTTTTTAGATATCTATACCCAACTAGGGAGAAAAGCAGAATTTGAAACAGAATTGATAAAAGCTGGAGGAACTTCATTATCTCCATCATCAAACACTAAAGACAGGATAAAACCTATGAAAAACTATTCTACTTTTTTAGATGCAACAAAAGCGTTACTCTAATGAGATAGAATAACGTGCTTCTTCTCTTCGTTTCTCCATAATAAATGTCCCCCAACTTTAAATTTCAAGCGAAATGCACACTTTTAAATAAAATAATAGATTAGAAGTAATATGTCCTTGATGAGATAGCTAAATATGTCGGTACTACATAGTGTATTTTAATTGTTTATCA
>JAITQZ010000072.1 GCA_031288635.1 Candidatus Peribacteria bacterium
TCAAAGGTGCTACTGAATGAGCTCCCGTTTCCACGAGAGGAGGCGTTCAACATTTCCCATCATAAAGGTCTCCACTATAGTCTCCATCTCCACAAACATCTTGCGTTAATCCTCATCATCAACCACCGCCTCATCATCCACCTCACCCTCATCAACCGCCACCTCATCAACCACCACCAGCCACTACTTGAGTCGCATTACACGAAGCAGTTGTCCCTCCATTCACTCCAGAACACGTCCACGTTCGTGGTCAACTTCCACTTACAACAGAAGAAACACCTCCTGAACAAAGGTTAGTCGTGGGTGCAACAGAAACACTGGTTCAATGGGCTGTTCCACACACTCCATTAATAATCTCCAGTCTAGTAATCGCAATTTCTGTCTCCGCTTGATGTCCAGCTTCATCAGTAATATGAACCGTAAACATAGAAGTCCCCGTATGCAAAGAAAGAGATGTAGACCAAATTCCTCCCGTAAACGGCACTACCTCCCCACTTATCGTGATAGTAGCCACATTTGCTTCTACATATGTTCCTGTTAATAGTATACTGGCTCCCGTAGTAGAAAATCCACTCTGATGAGAGACAATAGCTATCGTCGGAGGAATAGTATCTAATGTTATCGTCGCTTTCCCCGTAAAAATTAGACTCCCCGTCCAAATGCTTCGAGTAATATCCTTCACTCCCTCCCCACTACTCAACTCCAAAGCTACATCAAATATTCCCTTCCCAGTACCTGTAATACTCTGTATCATATCTCCAGAAAGTTCATAGTGAGCGTCTAAAGACGTTTCTGCCATCCCAGTAAGTATCATTCCAGAGCTATACAACGGAAATTGAAAGCTATTAGGACACAGTGGCAATGATGCTGAAACCTTCACACTTCCCGTATTTCCCGCCCAATCCTGTACTAACAAGGTCAAAAAAGCTGTCCCCGTACTAAGCGTCGTCGCTCCCGTCCAAGAAAGTCCACCATCCCAACTATAAGCCGCTCCCGCCAATGCAAGGTCATCGCTTCCCGTAAACGTATAGGTCAAAAAGGCTCCACTACAGTAATTATCCGTATCTACCGTTCCCGTAACCGTAGGCAAAATAGTATCAAGCAATTGAAGACTACGATAAAGATTGATTCTTCTATTTCCCGCTATCTGTTTACTAGACGATGAAAGTATATCTGCTCCATCAAAAAGAGCTTGCTTAACTTGTCCTCCAGTAAAATCAGGTCTATACGTCCATAAAAAGCTGAATACTCCTACAACGTGAGGCGTTGCCATAGAAGTCCCATCCATATTTGTATAACTACCACTGAGAATGGTGCTATTGATACTCACTCCAGGAGCTGAGATATCTACAGTTTGTCCATAATTGGAAAACCAAGCTAAAGTATTATTGCTTCCATGAGCAGCTACACAAATTACTTGAGGATTTGTAATATTAAAATTACATGGATAATTTGGAGTACCATCATTGTTTCCATTATTATTTCCGGCTGCTGCAATAAAAATTCCTCCTGCATTCGTGAAGACAGTAATTGCTTCCAACATTGCGGCATCATAATCAGTTCATCACAAACTTGCATTGATAACGTTTGCCCCATTATAAGTAGCAAACTTAATACCCTTTATAATACTATTAGAATCAATAAATCACTTGTTTGCACTATACTGATACCCTACTTTAATGGCCATTATTTTCGCATTAGGATGTACACCTACAATTCCTTGCATATTATCCATTTCTGCTGCAATCGTCCCTGCTATGTGCGTTCCGTGCGTATTGTACTCCTCTACAGAAAGCGTTTGAGAGGGAGAAGTGGGATTTTTTGCAGTAGCTACGGGAAGAGGGTCTTTATTTACAGTACCAGTACCCTGAAAACTCCCTCCTAATTGATAGACATCTTTAACATAAAAACTTGCTCCATGTTTACATCCTCATCGATAATTTCCACTAATATTTTTACAATTACTTCCATCTCGCATTTGATTTACCAGGTCAGGATGACGATAATCTACGCCTAAATCAAGAACAGCTATCAGACTTCCAGTAGCATTGCGGTTCCCACTGAAAATTTCCATCGTTTCTGGTCGATGAATATTGGGTAAACCTCGCAAACTACCATACAAACTATCGTTGGGAGTAGCAAAAACTTGATACAAATAATTTGGCTGCACGTACTTTACTCCCGGAGATGCAGACAATTTTTCAATAAGCTCTTGGGTACTCTCTCCGCTTTTCCCCACCACTAACGCCATTGTCTCATTATCCTCTACAGAAAGCGTACTCAGTGTGGTGTACTCCGCCACAGGAGTCGAAGCTACAGAAAAAAGCCCTACTTTCGGCTGCTCATATACCACAATCACTTGCCCCTCCATATAGTCCTGAGCAAAAGCCAAAGGAAAAAAGAAAGCAGAAATTGAAAAAAGAGCAAAAAGAATCTTATATATATATCTGCATTGCATTTCCTCTGAAATAAAAAGCTAAAACCTTGTTTTCAAATCTAAAAAAATCCCCTAAGAATGCAAGAGATTTTTTATACTTTTAACCTGAGATTCAAAAAAACATCGCTCCATTTCCCTCAGGACGAAGCGATGTCGATATAGTAATTTATTTCTTTGCTTTCAATTGGTACACTCCTTTATCTACTCTCTCAAACAACTCCTTGAACTTTTGCAGATTAAGCATTACGGTATTTGGACTCACCATTTTTTCTTTCAATACTTCCTTGCAAAGCTCTTTTACTGCCATTGGCCTCTCGTTTCTCTTAAAAATTCTTTCGAGAATTTCTTTTACTTGTCCTCCTTCGTATCCCCATTCTTTGAGCCCATAACGTCCGAGTCCAAGATTAACAAAGATATCATTATTTTTCACGAGTTCATTATGAATAGTATTGATTTTTACGCTTTTTTCTGGGAACCATTCCAAGATTTTAGCTGGCAACTCTTGGAAATGCACAGGTTTATTGAGCCTTCTCATCGTATAATAGATTTTGAGCTTCATTGTCTTTGGATTTACATCAGCGAATGACTCAAATCCTACTTTTCCATCAAATACACATATTCCTCTGATAATAGAGAAAAAGTTCATATAAAACAAATCGTTTTTCAGATAGCTTACTTCTTTGTACTCTTTCAAGAATGCATCTTTAAGCACTGCAATAAATTCATACACATCCTGAGACTTTCCTCTTTTGGTAAAATAATCATTGATATACAATACCATCTTCGTCAGCAGGTCTTCGTAGATAGGTTCAATATAGAACGCTTTGTGCAAAAATCTATTTCTCTTGAGATACGTGACATCAAAATCTGAAATAAGAATAAGTTTGAGCTCAGCTTTATTAAATTTGAAAAGATTTCTATTTACGAGTTTTGCCACGAGCGTATCTTCTGCTAACACTCCTCCGTGAGCCTCCAACACTTTTTTGGCTTCAATCAAAACGTTCATATAGGTATCGTTTCCAACGATTAACCTTCTGAACCTCATCAGAGCTTGGGTTTCAATCTGTCTGATTCTTTCCCTCGTCAGATTGTATTCCACTCCAATCCTTTGCAGAGGAATCCCTTTTTCTCCTCCCAGCCCAAATTTTTTCATCAACACTAATCTCTCTTTGGGTTTGCAATAGATTAGAATATCCTTGAGGGCGGTTCCCTCAACGTCGACTTTGAGTTTCTTGTCGTCTAGTTTTACGTTAAAGTTCATTGGTAGAATATTTTAAAAGTTAAAATAGTCATTGAATTAACTAGAGTATAAGAAACTCTTTTTCAAAGTCAAGCCCAAATTTTGTTTTTTTATGTTCTCTGCTTTACATCATATTTTTATACAGTTCCGTCGTATCATCTTTATCTAAAAGCGTATGGACTTGTTGGAGATATTTATCATCCACGTGCGTATAAATTTGTGTCGTAGTAATAGAAGAATGTCCCAATAATGCTTGTACTGACCTAATATCTGCCCCCTTTCTCAATAAAGAAGTAGCGAAACTATGTCTAAGCGTATGAGGTGTCACTTTTTTCGAGATACCTACCAACTGAGCATATTGTTTTACCAAGGCTTCCACACTATTCCTACTCAAAGGGGTCCCATAACTATTTCTAGACAAAGAAATAAAAAGAAAATCTGAATCATCACCTCTCGCAAACAAATAATTTTTCAATTTCTCCCTCGCCTGCACCGTCATAAAAACAGAACGCAGTTTGCTACCTTTCCCAATCACAGAAAACTGTTTTTCAGACAGTTTAATATCGCTTTTTTTGAGGGTAATCAACTCTGTCACGCGAAGCCCTGTACCATAAAGCGTATATAAAATAGCTTGGTCTCTCGCAGATTTCAAAGGATGCTTCTCAAACTCCAGAGGAGCTCCCAAAATCTTTTCCACCTCTTGTTCAGAAAGGTAAGAAAGCTGACGAGGAGGGATTTTGGCCAAATCCAGCTTATCAGGAGAAATCGTTTCTACATCATTCCTCAGCAAAAACCTAAAAAACGACCTCAATCACACAATATGATAGTTGACCGTTTTATGACTCAAGCCCTGTTTCACCAAAAAAATTCTAAAATCCTGAATTTGCAGACTATGCACCTGATTAGCAGAGACATCTCCCACATACGAGATAAACCTATTCACTCGCAAACTGTAATTTTCTATCGTTTTAGGAGAGGAATTTTTGGTATATTGAAGATAATTAATGAACCTTTCTAAATGCGTACTCAGCAAATTAAAATCCTGACCATATCCCTTAGTAGACCCCATTTTGACTGTTGACGAAATTTTGGAGCTGCTGTTTGTCTTGCTCTGGGGTTTGGGCGGCTTGTGAAAGGTTGGGGTCGAATTCTCCGTTAACATACGCCTGCATTTGAGTTAAAAAGGTGTTCATACGATTAGATAACACCGTATATTCCTCTATACTCAAAACCTCTCTATTTTCAACTCTTTTAATCAAAAGGTCAGATTGATAAACGACATACCCCGCATACTTCACCAGATAGGCATCGTCCTGTCTTTCTCAGATTTCTACCAGCTGTTGAGCAAAATTATATTGAGACATCAAACTCTGCACCATATCTTGGGAACTCACTTCAGTGGGAAGAAGCGGCTCTGTATCTGTTCCATCTAAAGGCAGAGGAGAAGAAGGCTGTTCATTTGGAGTTTCAAGAGGAGAAGAAGATGGTTCATTTGGAGTTTCAAGAG
>JAITQZ010000118.1 GCA_031288635.1 Candidatus Peribacteria bacterium
TTGGTATGCTTGTATAACCAATGATACTATTTGCTATACTAAAGATATGCTTAATAAATTGTCACTATCTTGACTTACTCTTATTTAGAAATTGTTTGCGGAACTCCTATTATAGGAAATTCAAAAAATAGAAATGACAGTAAATTGTTCGTGATATGGAAAAGTCAACATTGAAAATCGAGGCGATTCTGGAAAAACTCTTTAGAAATGGAGATTGAATAACAAAATTTGTATTATATGACATGTTTTGGATGTCTATTGGGGTGTACAACTGGGGAAAACAATTACATCACTTTATTCGTAGGGATTAATGATTGTGCATTTTTTCAAAAATTTTTTTAATGTTTCGTATTTTTCAATGATTGTGTTGCAAAAGATGTAACATTTTATTTTATATCATTTTCCTTAAAACGTAAGAGGAAAATGGGGGTGAATTTGTAGAAATCTTCGCCTTTTTTAGGGATTTCTGTATACTTAAAGAGACTTTTATTTTTGGCAGTGTAGCTCTATGAAATCTTTCGCTCTTGTTAGTTCAGCTTTCTTTATGGTCTTTTCTGTGGTGGCGACTCCGGTTTTTTCTCAAAATTTGTCTGCTGTGAGTACGACCAATGAAATGGCAGTGGCTTTGCAAGGAGTCAAAGAACTGAAAAGTGGGTTAGATAAAGTGACTCAGGAGCTTTTTGATTTGGATGCAGTAGAGAGAGCTAAGAATGCGGATCTGGATGATAAATATAGGCAGGCGAGAGATGAGATTGTGAGAGTAATCAGTAGTATTGATGTGGCTACGACTAGTATTTCTCAGTCGGTGGCGAAATTGGTGACGTATCAGAAACAGATGCAGAATGTGGTAGATGAGCTGACTACGTTGAGGACGTCTGCTGGTGCTGCCAAGGTGTATCTAGCTGAATATCTCAATTTGCTCTATAAAATGCAATTGGAGATTTATGAAGATGCGGAGATGCACACGAATGATATCAGACTTTTGGTGAACTCTGACAATATTAGTAAAACGTTGGTGGGGTCAGATATTACTGCTGCAATGACGGCACAGCTCTATGCTCTTTTGCAGCAGGCGGATAAAGCAGAAATTAATAATATTGAGTTGCTCAGTAAACTAGGAAAACTCAAACAGCAGGCTCAGACGACCTTGAATAGTTATCGTGAAGAGATTGAAAAACTTCAACAAAAAAAGCAATATCTTCTCAATTTTATTGAACTGTATAAAAATGAGCAGGTAGCGAGTGCTCAGAGGTTCGATAAAGTGTTTGCGAGTAAAAAGGAAGTCTATTTATCTATTCAGACGTTTTTGGATGAGATTGTGAAAAAAAACTATAAATCTGTGGATGGTATTGCAGAGAATATTGCTAAACTTGCGACGATGCCAGATGCAAAAAATGAGCAAACTATTTCTCCTCTTGCTCGACCAGTGTATCCGATTGAGTATATTTCGCGTTATTACAATGATGCACAGTTTGAAGCGGATAATGGATTTAAGCATCAGGGTATTCAAATTCAGGCAGCTCAGAGGTCGCCGGTGTATGCTGCTAGAGATGGAGTAGTGTATCACGTGTTTGATAATATGGATAGTATTAGTTGGATTATGGTTGTTCATCAAAATGGATATGTGACGATATATCAATATCTTAATCAGATTATCGTAAAGCCAGGGGATATTGTGAGTAGAGGACAGATTATTGGGTATAGTTGAGGAGAGCCGGGAACTAATGGAGCAGGATTTGTTTCAGAAGGAGAAAATCTGACTTTCAATGTTTATAAGTATGGATTGCCAATAGATCCATTGAGTGTTTTAGATTTAAGTGCGATTACTAATTGGCAGACCATGTTGCCGGAGGAATATAGGCTGAAATATCTCAGTGATAATATGGTGAGGCCAATCGACGTGAGTGATTTAAAATTTGCTGAGGGAACTACTGTGGATGAGAGGAGTCAACATTTTCTTAGTACTTATGCTAAGGGAATTTATAGAGATTTGAGTTTTCGGGATAGTGTAGTAGCGGGGACCAATATTGATAGGGATATGGTGATTTGTGTGGGGTTTGCTGAGTCGACGTTGGGAAATTATTTGTCTACGAGCAATAATATTGGAAATGTGGGGAATAATGACCGTGGAGATAGGATTGCCTATACTTCTCCGTATGAGGGGGCGAGACTGATTGCGTTGACACTGAATAATGCGTATTTGGGGCATTATCATACGATTAACCAGCTTTCGAGATATGGAAATGCAAATGGTAGTATTTACGCGTCTAGTCCTATCAATTGGCAGACGAATGTGTTGAAATGTTTGTCTAAGATTAAGGGGTATACGATTCCGGAGGATTTCCCGTTTAGGACGGGTCCCAATCCTGAATTGAATAAGGATGTTGGTTTGTAGTCAGTTTTTGGTGGATGTTTGGTATTAATTTTGGGTATAATCAAAAAATTCCCCCGACCCTTGAGGTCGAGGGCAAAATGTGTATGGTATAGAAATTTTAGTTTCTATAGTAAAGAGATGAAGGAATCAGTGCAAGATACTTCTGCATTTTAGTCTTCATATCCCTGCTCTTCCAAGGTCATCCCAACAATCGGGTCAATCCCATTCAAATCCCCATTATTTACGGCTTCTCTATTGATATATACCCACGTAAGCATAAGCATTGGAACTCTTCCAATAATATTGGTAATTTGTTCTCCGAGTGCTTCTTTTACGCTTCTCAGATTTTCTTTTACTTCCATTCTTTTCTTGAGATTGGCATTGTAGGTCGTCCTCGCGAAATCAACAATCTTGGTATGAATATTTTTCACTTCGGAGGAATACACAAATCCGCGGGACTCGATTTGCAAGTTTCCTACAAGTTCGTGTGTTTTGGTATCGACTTTGAAGATGAGAGCGACTACTCCGTCTTGAGCCATAATAGTTCTGGCTTTGATTACGTATTCTCCCGATAAATGTCCTTGTCCTTTTCCGTCAATCATTACGGTATCAAGTTTCAGCTTTTTCTCTGAGACAAGTATTGCGTCATCATAGAGTTCAATAGGCTGACCATTTTTGGGGAGCAGGATTTTTTCTTCGGGAATTCTCATATCGAGAGCTATTTTTTTGTGGGCGGTTCTCATTGTCGATTCTCCGTGTACGGGAGCGAAATATTCTGGTTTGAGGAGTGCCATCATTTCTTTCATATCTTCTTGATAGGCGTGTCCAGAGGTGTGAAGGTCTAAGCTTGGGTCGTCGACGAGGTCTACTCCGAGGTCTACGAGATTATTCATCAGCGAAGCCACAGCTTTTTCATTTCCTGGAATGGTATGAGAAGACAAAATCACGCAATCCCCCGGACGAAGTGTGAAGTCTTTGAAGGTATTGGTGGCCATTCTGACGAGTGCAGAAAATTCTTCACCTTGAGAACCGGTACAGAGGATTAATACCCTTTCATCAGGCAGTTGCTCAATTCCTGGGGCCATTACGCGAATCATTTCTTTGGGAACATTGATATATCCCAGTTCCTGACAAAGCTGAACGTTATTGACCATCGAACGACCCGCTAGAAAAACGACTCTATTTTGGCGGACAGCACTTTCTACGATTTGGATAATTCTTCCGATATTAGAGGCAAATGCTGACACAATAATTCTTTGTTTGGCGTGATGATTGATAGCGGTTGCAATATTCTCTCCGATAAGCTTTTCTGAAGGCGTATGCCCTGGAGTCCTCGCATTGGTGGATTCTCCCATATAGAGTTTCACGCCTTCGGTCCCAATTCTGGAGATTTTCCCTAAGTCTGCGGGTCTATCTATGGCCGGCATAAAGTCGATTTTGAAATCTCCCGAATGCACTACCACTCCCTTTGGTGTGTGCACTGCCAATCCCATACTCTCCGGGATGGAGTGATTAACGCGGAAAAATTCTACGGTGAAGATTCCTGCTTTCACAATATCTAAGTCGGGGTCAACTAATTTGTATCTAAAATGTCTCTGGTCTTGGTCATTCAGACTTTTTCTAATGAGTCCGAGAGCGAGTGGAGTCGTGTGCACGGTTGGATAGTCTAATTTTCCGATAATGTCTTTGATGGCTCCAATATGGTCTAGATGTCCGTGGGTGATAAAAATTCCACGAATGTTTTTCTTTCTATTCATCAAATACGTAATGTCAGGAATAATATAGTCTACTCCGTGCATATCATAGCTGGCAAATTCGAGTCCTGCGTCGATGATGAGGATATCGTTTTTGTATTCTATCACCGTCATATTAATTCCGATTTGTTCTAGTCCTCAGAGAGCAAAAACTCTGACCGGGATTTCGTCTTTTTTGATGAGCTTTTTCAAATCGGCTATGGATTGTGTCGCTTGTTCTGCCCTATGTTTTAGAAAGATTTCAGAAGTGATTCTGGCCGTGCTTCTATTTCCAGCATTTCTCGTATATGAGCTGGCTCTGGAAGTGGAAGGAGCTGCAGGTCTCGGGGTGGAAGCGGTAGGTCTGGATAAAGCGGTTGCTGGTCTGGGCGTTGAAGTTGCTGGTCTGGATGAAGAAGTGGTAGGTCTCGGTACAGAAGTGGTAGGTCTCGGCGAAGAGGTCGCGGGTCTAGGGGTTGGAGTCCTGGAAGGAGCTGTAGGTTTGTAATAAGGTCTGGTTCCATTGTTTTTTGCTTTCAAATCAATAGAAATGTTGGACTGCATTGGTGCAGTAGGTTCGTTTGTAGTTGTAGTCATTGTATACACTATAAAAGATTAAAAATGTTTGTTTTATCCTTTTCCCCTCGTTGATGATGAACAGCTTTTTAGAGCAGTTGAGATACTCTTGTGAGAGTAGAGCTATTCCGCTGATTTCTCCTGAAACGCAAACTTTCCTTGTTCAGAAACTGTATGAAACCCAGCCAAAGCACGTTTTAGAAATCTGAGCTGCCGTAGGGTATAGTACTCTCGTCATCGCACAAACGATTTGAGAGTGGGGAGGGAACATTGTGAGTTTAGAGATTGCGTATCCTGCTTACTTGGAAGCATTGAAAACTACCGCAAAAATGCACAATATTATCCTCTATCCTTTTGATATCAACAGAATTCATCCAGAAAAGCTCTTTTCGCAGAAATTCGATTTTGTATTTATAGATGCTCAGAAAGGTCAATACGGAGAGTACGTAGAGAAAATACAAACCTCTCTCTGTCCAGAAAATACACTTTTACTCGATGATGTCATCAAATATCAAAACAAACTGTCTTCATTATATTCATTTCTGGGAAAAAATCAAGTAAAGTATAAGATTTTTCCTACGGAGCCGTGAGATGGCGTAATGCTGCTGGAAAACGTGTAGTGTGAAAATGGTTATTGATATCGCATAAATACTCTGGAGGTATTTTCTTTTTCCATATCACGTCCGAAAATGGTACTAGAGCTATCTCTGTATCGCAGTTGAGCGTACTGCTGCGTGGGTGCGGTAAGTTGTTGGATGGTGAAAAGGCAGGCTGGACAGTCCACATCTAAAGCTCTGAAATCTGACCGTGTTCAAGTTCAGCTTTGTAAGGTGGAAATGCTGGTTTTATCGTTTGCTAAAGCGGTGGTTTCAGGGAGATAGTGAGAGAAGTCTACGGAAGCGATAAAAAGGATTTCTTTGTTTATCAGACCTCCTCCCGCCCCGCAATCCTGCGGGGCTCCTTCCCTCCCGCAGTTCTGCACGACTTCACTGCGTTTCGCCTTTGCAGGGGGATACGCAACTTGTGGAGGTTCACGATGGGTTGGGAGAATAAGCGGAATAATTTGTTTTGTATCTGGAAAGTAGGTAGTTATTCGTTGCAAATGTTCGCCGATACCGTGTTCTCTCGTGGTCAAACCATTCCCAAAAGGGTAAAAGATTTCTTCATCGCAAGCGACGTTGGGAAATGGAGTCATGGTATATTTTTTATTTTTGAAGTAGATGTCGCTCGTTTCACAGATAGTTTGAGGGGAAGTGGAATGTTGATGGTAATGATTAGGAGAAATGATGACAATCATATCCGGGCTACGCTCGGCATATCGTTTGTCTTTGAGAAAAGCGTAAAATTGGTCTACCTTTTCCGAAGCAAGCATAAAGTGGGGAATGATGACGAAATGCGTTTCTGGGTTTTGTTCTTTTGTTCACAGAAAAAA
Source organism: Candidatus Peribacteria bacterium (assembly GCA_031288635.1). The sequence continues at coordinate 6,116 of JAITQZ010000118.1, forward strand.
GACGAAGAAGAGGAGAAAAAGTATGGGAAAGAAAATGAGCAAAAGAAGTTTTTTCATAGTAGGGAGTTTAAGGAAATGGAAAAGGAATAAAACTCTTTTTATGATATTTTTTTACACAAGGAGAAATCAATAGTATCTTGTAGACGAGATAAAGAACTACCAAAAGTTATCTTATAAAGAAGATAATCATCATTTTTCAGTTGCAAATCTTTTCTTTCATAGGAGTTCCGCAAACAATTTCTAAATAAGAGTAAGTCAAGATAGTGACAATTTATTAAGCATATCTTTAGTATAGCAAATAGTATCATTGGTTATACAAGCATACCAACTACTCAATCATTGTTTCAATCTAGTAATTT
>JAITQZ010000015.1 GCA_031288635.1 Candidatus Peribacteria bacterium
ATATGCAAGCAGTTTGATATATGCCTTACGATTCTTCACTTACCTCTTATGCAAAACAAAATAGAAAAGAATCCCAAATGACAAAAGCAGAAGCACTAGTACGACATTCTATCTTGAAAGGAAAGAAAATGTTGGGATACAAATTTACCAGACAGAAACCAATAGATTATTTTATTCTAGATTTTTATTGTGCAGAACTCTTATTAGGTATTGAAATAGACGGAGAATATCACAATGAAGAACAACAGGCTGAAAACGGCCAAGCAAGAACTCAAAAACTAAATGAATATGGAATTACAATTCTCAGGTTTACCAATGATGAAGTTCTCCAACATTTAGAAGAAGTAAAACAATATATTAAAGAATATATTATTGGTCTGCAAGTTTGAACCTAAATTGGATTTGTTGCTACAAACCCCCTTCCGTCCCTTACGGGACTCCCTCCCCCTTTTCAGGGGGAACTGTTATTATTGATTAATCACGCTATACCATTTGTTGCGGTCTTCCCTGTTAAGGGGAGTACCCGAGTCCGTACTTGTTGCGGACGATAGGGGGAGGGGTTTGTCAACCAAGAAATCCGCAATCAAATCAAAGTTGTTTTTTTTCTGCTTTACTTTTCATTTCCAATCGGTATATTACAGATTGTTCACAAGCTTTATCTTCTAATCTCCCCTATCAATGCTCATCCCCGTCCTCAATGAAAATGAAGAAATTATTGGACACAAAGAAAGAAATGGAATACAACCAGAAGATATCTATATGGTCTCTTCTCTCCGAGTAGTAAACGAACTTTGAGAGACGTTACTGACACAAAGAGCTGCTACCAAGAAAAATGACCCTGACAAGCGAACTTCTGCCGTAGCGGGGACCGTCGAAAAAGGAGAAACCTTTGAAACCAATATTATCAAGGAAACGCAAGAAGAAATCTGAATAGCCATCAAGAATCCCATCTTGCTACTCAAAAGAAGGATTTCGGGAAATCACAACTATTTTGGAGCAATCTTTTATCAGCAATTAGCAAAAAGTACAAACTTTACTTTTGATGCTGAAGAAATTCAAGCTGTACTGCGAATGTCCAAGGCAGAGATTGACGAATGGTTGGCAAAACGTCCAGAAGATTTCGTACCCCCTTTCCCAGAAATCTGGAAATTGGTGAACGAAAAACTAAAAGAACTCTGATTATAATGCAAATTTACCCCCTTATCGATTATGCACAATGTTAATTACTACACTTGTCTTTCTCTTTAATGCTCAAGGAGAGATGCTGCTCGGAATGAAGAAGAGAGGCTTCGGCGTTGGGAAATGGAGTGGTCCTGGTGGGAAAGTGCACGCAGGAGAAACCATTGAACAAGGGGCTTTAAGAGAACTAGAAGAAGAAGTCGGAGTGACATTGGATGCAGAGGCACTGAAGTATAGAGGACTTTTGCACTTCCGCTTTTTGGATACGGGGGAAGCGATTGACTGTTCGGTCTTTATTGCCAACTATGATGGAGAGGTAAAAGAGAGCGAGGAATTACAGCCTCAGCGGTTTTCCCCCACTGCCCTGCCGTTTCATCAAATGTGGGCTGATGGTAGCATTTGGTATCCAGAGCTGTCGACAGGAGGGGAAGATTTCGTGTATGAGTTTAATTTTGCGAATATGGATGACAAAGCTCCTCAACGAAGAAAGATTAAGTAGAGGAAAGTTGAAAGTTGAAAGTTGAAAGAGATTATAGCTTTTATATAATGATTTTTGCATCTTCAATGGAAAGTACCTTTCATCGCTTTGGAAATTTAATTTGTTGGTAGAAAGCAAAAGATTTAACCATAAAGATTTACCATATTTCCAAAGAATTGAAAGATTATTGATACAAAGACCAAATCCAAAGAGCTTGAATATCTATATCTAATACTATTGCAGAATGATTTGAAAGAGAAACTAACAAAGAATTAAAGCACTTCCTTTATATTGCTAAAGGCTCTTGCGGTGAAGTGAGAAATCTGGTTATTATCGGTAGAGAACTAGCATATATCTCAGACGAAGACTCTACAGAAATAAAAGACCTTAGCATAGAAATCTCAAAAATGCTCGCTTGATATATCACAAAAGTAAAAAAAACTCTCTAACCTTTCCTCTTTAATCTTTTAACTTTAATCTTTCCTCTCTTATGAACTTCTACAAACTTGGGTCTCTAGTAAAAATACTGCTCTGATTTATGATTCTTTTGCTAGACTACACGATGATTAATGTTTTTGAAGACCCGCTTATTGGAATTGGGCTTGGACTGGTGGGGACGTTTATTCTTTCGTGGGGAGTCAGCTTTTTTATCTTTTTCTATGCTCAGGAGTTATTTAGAAAGATAGAATACAGAGATAGAAATCTGAAAGACAGCTACAAACTGTCGTTTCTGTTTGGATTATATGCATTGATTAATGTATTATTGCTCTTACTCGGAAGCTGGAACAAGTGGCTCGGCGTGATGCTCTTGGTGGTATTTATTCTCTTGCAGTATTTCTTATTTTTAGAACCGAAAAACTATGACAAAAGATAATGAAATTCTTTGCTCTGCCGAAAGCTCTGCTCTGAATGATGGGGGAAGGAAGGAGCAAATAGAAACCAAATTAAAGACTGTTTATGACCCAGAATTTCCGCTGGTGGATATTTTTACGATGGGATTGATTTATGGCGTGAATGTGAATGAAGCAGCGAAGAAATGCGTAATTACGATGACCTTCACTACGCCTGCTTGTCCAATGGCGGAAATGATGATGGAGATGGTAAAAAATGCTGTTGGAGAAGCTGTTCCAGATTGGGAAGTGGAAGTAGTAGTCAGCTTTGAACCTATGCGAACTCCAAAGATGATTAAGGATGAAGATTTGCAGAGAATGTTTGAGTAAGAAAAATTCAATAGTATTGGATTGGCATTCCAATATTCTTTATATTTTATGCAAGCATTAGTACGAATTACCCTTAAGTTTTTTGCGGAATTCAACAGATATATGTGATCTTTTTTTTGAATCTTCTTGCATAGCGTTAAAAAGTCCTAAAAGAGCCTTATGAGTATTAGGAGATTTCCCTCAATTGTTTGGATGTTTAAAAAGTAGTCAAATCTCAGAAGTAACTCCTAATTTTATATCTGCACTGTTAATAACTTGTAAAGTTCCTATGTATTTATTTGTGAACCATTTATCTTCAAAATTTTTATTTGGAGCTTTTATACATACTTCTTGATTATGTTCTCCTATATTATCTCAATAACGATGAACTCGTCGTATATTTTTTTGAATATATTCTTCTCCATTTTTATCTGTATTTATATCTTGTATCACTCACATAAATAGACTACGTAAAGCACGTACACAAGAAGGAGTAGAACCTTGACCGTAAAAATGTAATCGGTTATCCATAATATCTTTCTCTTTTTTTTCTTCTTGAATTTGTTTGAACTCAACTAAAATATCTCCTTTTTCGTCTTTAGTAAGAGAAAGATAATTATTTGGCGAATAATCCGTCATCACAGTAGATATTTTTTTCATTATTTAATTTCCATAATAAAGGATTTTTAACTATATGGAAAATACCTCATTAAGTCAAGTGCTAAGTTAGTCATAAACCAAGAAAAATATTGTGATACAAGACTCCTTATGAAGTAGAGTTTGATAAACAATTAAAATACACTATGTAGTACCGACATATTTAGCTATCTCATCAAGGACATATTACTT
>JAITQZ010000039.1 GCA_031288635.1 Candidatus Peribacteria bacterium
TAAGTTTAAGTAGAGAAAAATAACGTATACACACGCCTCTCAATGTATAAAAATTCCTTATTTTCTAAGAGGGATATTTTTTTATGTCTAATTTTTGGTTATTCAGAGTTTCCTTAGATAACTACAAGTTAGCACATTTAATTGACAATTACTTTATTTTGTATCCAGATTATGTATAATGAAATAACGGCATACAAAAGAGGTGAGCCAATTTCTCGGCTTTTTTACTTCTTTTTTATTAAAATGGAAATTACAAGAAACCTCGTAGGAGAGTTCCTACAATTTTACGTGAATAAAAATCACGCCTACACTACCATCTATCACCACAAGCACAACTTTGAAGAATTTGTTGAATGGTTAAAAGTAGAGAAGGAAAGTTGGGCTGTGATGGTGGAAGATATCACGTTAAGGGTGATAGAGCAGTACAAGACACATCTTCATACGCTTCATCCACCTAAGACATCTCGCCATTATGGAGTGAGTACATATCTTGCCCCCTCCACCATTCAGGGCAAGATTCAGACTATTAAAATGTTCATAAAGTTCTTAAATCTAATGTACGATCAGGGTTTGACTTACTACAAGATAGAATCACCAAAAGTTAAGTATCCAATGATTGAATATCTTGATAAAGAAGAGATTCAAGAACTTATCCAATATGTAAGAAATATAGAAATTTACGGTATCAATAGATTTAGATCGGAGTTGCTTATTACACTCGCTTTTACTTCTTGAATGAGACTGTCGGAGTTGTTAAGTCTCAAGATAGATGATATATACAAATCTGACCTCGTAATTCGTGGAAAGTGAGCAAAAGATAGACTCATTTTTATTGGAGATCATATTCGCTATCTTACAGAAGAATATATATACCGAAGGAAACAAACCATCCCACGGAATGGGGGAGTAATTAAAGAGAGTGATTGGTTGTTTGTTTCCCATCAGCGTTGATGGGGAGAAAAGCTTTCAAAGCAAAGTGTATGTTGCCTGTTCAAAAAGTACCGTGAATGAATGGGGTTAAAGAAAAAGATTACTTGTCATACCTTACGTCATTCTTTCGCCACATCGCTTCTAGAGGAGGGGACAGACCTAAGAACCATTCAGGAATTGTTGGGACATTCCAACATCCAAACTACCCAGATATACACCCACGTTAGCAACCAAAAACTAAAACAAGCACGAGAGAGAGTATTCAGCTAGTGCTTATCAAGCCAGTTTTATCTACATTTTGCTTTTTTATAAAAAAGACTTGATTTTTCTGTGCTAAAAATTATCATTCACATCGTTATCTATAGAACTGTCTGAATATCTTAGTTTGTTAGAATGGAATAGAATTAGACACAAAAGGTCGTCGGTTCAATTCCGTCAGCTGGCTAAGGTAGAGAAATTAAAAAAGGAAATGGGTGATTAGCTCAGTTGGCTAGAGCATCTGCCTTACAAGCAGAGGGTCATAGGTTCGAGTCCTATATCACCCACCATTCAATCATTCCCCTTATCAAGACGGGTGTGTAGCTCAGGGGTTAGAGCAGTCGGCTCATAACCGATTGGTCGTTGGTTCGACCCGTTACTACTCTAAATTAATTCTTTCGTAGACTATAAATATTAAAACCTATTATTCAAGTGAATAGTAGGTTTTTTTCGTGTTTATGTATTCACAGCGTATCTTTCCAGAAAAAAACTTACATACAAGGTACAGAATCAACAACCCGTGACAATGCTATGAATAGATGAAATAGCATTGGATTGATGACTGTCACGGGCATCAATACTAGTGCTATGCTATCTATTCAGAGCTTGTCCTTTGACCCGCATATAAGCGGAAGTAAGTTCTGACTGCTAGCTAGCCAGAACTTTTATTTTATTCGTTATTCAAATGAAGTACACAATTTTCCTAGTATTCAATTTTGTAATACTGGTCTTGCTAGCTGATCAGATGATTATGATTTTGGGTATTGAGGGGATTGTGTTCGTTCATTGGATAGTGAGGAAAACAGAAAGAAAAATCAGAATTCCTACATCTTTCGGATTGAGGAAGAAAGTTTTAATTCCTATCAGGTAGGTAATGAAAGAGAAGCCTTGATATTATGCGATAATCATTGCACCGATAAGGTATGCTGAAGATTTGACCGAATTTCAAAAGCTTCTCTATGCAGAAATCACCGCCTTAGCGGACAAAAATTGATACTGTTTTGCAAGTAATTCTTACTTTGCAAAACTGTATAAAAAAACTGCCAAATGGATCTCTTCGGTAATATCAGATATGTGCAAAAAATGATATATCGAAGTAATCCATAATAAGGAAGAAGGAAATGTAAGGAAAATATTTGTTTGAGAGCTTATGAAGCTCAAAAAACAAATACAAGTACCTATCCCATTAGAACAGGAAGCTATCCCAGAAAAAGAGGATACCCCTATCCCATTTGAACAGGATACCCTATCCCAGAAAAATGGGAACATAATAATACAAGATAATACTACAAGTGTGAATAGAGAGGATGGCGAAAAAAATTCGCCACCTCCTCCTACACCCACACAAGTTGATTTTGATAAACCTGCATATGTTGCAAGTATGAGGGATGTAGAAATCAGGGGAAAACAATGGGTTGAATATCGGAACATCTCTACTTGACGCAATGACATTCCAACGCCAGACATCAAAAAAGTATTGATTGAGGTTGTCAAAAAACCGTTGGAATACTTCAAGGAGCGTGTGAGTAAATTCGTTGTGATAAGGGACTTGATAGTAGCAAAACAGGCTGAAAGGCTGTTCTTCCACAAGATACGATTGCGAGACTTAGGAATGTTTTCAAAGAATATCAATAGATTTACTGCGGAAGATAAAGCAATTATTGAGGATCTCGCCATTGGAAGCGAAAAGCAGAAAGCAATCAGACTTCTTAATTCTTCACCCTCTCAGGAGGAAAAAAAAGCTGAACCAGTAGTGGAAAAATCTCCACTGACAGAGGAACAAAAGAAAGAAAAGAAAGAAATGTTCAAAAGGATACAGGAAAAAATTATTCAAAAAACCACTATTTAATTGTTTAACCCACACGAAATGAAAAAAATAACTCACATTAGCACACAGAGAAAAGTGCAGACAAAAAATTGAGAAAGGAGAGTCTATGAAGTAATTGTAGACTGACATCAGATTACTCTATGGAGACCACTTGGAAAAGTGGTAAATGTAGGAGATGAAATCGAATACATCAAAAATGAAAAAGGATTTTATGTAGAGAAATCCAAAAAAGATGAGATGAAAGAACTTGTGTCAAAGGTTGCAGAGCTGGAAAAAAGAGTTGAAAAATTAGAAAATATTTATTCTTCAACAAAAAAATCTGATGGAGAGTAAAAAAATCTTGCGGTTCGACATCGAAACCGCTTCGGAAGTGTACACCTTCGAAGAGTGGACAACCTACCCCAAACGCAAACTCTGGGAACAGAAAATGGAGGAGAAGGAAAAGCCACAGACGGTAGAATACTACCGTGATAATTGCTGAATATACGCCGAGTTCTCAAAAATAGTCTGTATCTCAATGATGTTCGGGGATAGGATAACCTCCCTGACTGGGGAGGAGAAGGAAATATTAGAGAAGTTCAATCAAGTCTTGGAGAAGTCTGATTGATATGTTCTGGGTGGGTTCAATGTGTTTGGGTTCGACATTCCGTACTTGCGGAAAAGGATGGTAATCAACGGAATCGTCCCCCATAAAAAACTTTGCATTCAGAACGAGAAGCCTTGGGAATGTTCCGTAGTTGATGTGATGAACATATGGAAGCATACGAGCTTCTCTTGCTCGCTCGATCTGCTTTCTCTCACTCTCTTCGGAGAAAGTCCGAAAACTGATATGTCAGGAAATAATGTATCTGCTGCTTTCTATGCTGGGAATATTGATATGGTAAGGAAATACTGCGAGGGAGATGTGAGGTTTACCGCTCGCTGTTATGAGGCGATCGTAAATCCATCCGAAAACGGGAAAAGGGCTACCGTTTCGGATAAAACATCTCAGAATACGGGTACTAACGAGACAAAAAATGCTGAAACTCCATCCGAGTGAATGGTGAATAATCCAGATAAGCCAGTATTCACTCCTTGAGAATTATTAAAGCAGAAATCCAGAGGAAAGGAGATTGTGGATAAATTCGAGATGGCGGAGTTGTACATTGCCGAGCTGGAAAATCACTACACTATCTCGGACGAACTCAAGAGTCAGCTCTATTCACTTCGAGATAACGAGAAAAAGAAATCTTTACCTTCCGAACCCGTGCAAGATGACTGACTTCCATTTTAGCGAGGTACAAGTAAAGGTTGATAACCTTTGTGTCATACTCCACAACATAGCCCGCAGACAGGCAGACGGCAACTTCGACTACGAAGCATTGGAGAAGGTAAGACCGAAAATTGCCGTCCAGAAGTGGAACGGAAGATTGAGAAGATACGAAACCCATTTTATTACTACTGTTGATCCAATGCAAAGTCCAAGTCCAGAACATCCATACCATATTGAAGTTCCCTACTGAAGTAGATGAGAGCCAGTAGATGTGCGGTTGAAGAGACCTTTTAATGGTACGAAATATGCTAACGGGACTTGTAGAGAATGTGGTAAGAAAATCCTCCGATGAATAACAGCAAAGGGGAAACATATTCCCATTTCGCAGGAGATTGATCAACGAGGGAATATCTTACCTATAGCACATCGAGAGGATTGTCCACATGCAAAAGAGTTTCGTAGGAAGCAGAAATCTAACATACATTTTAGCAATAACCGCTTATTTTAATGCAATTACTCTACCAAAGACTTTACGAATTCTTGGATGAAGTCTCTGACTACCTCTATACCAGAGATAAAAAGCTCTATAGAGAGGCTGTAGAATTGCTTGGAGAAATCGCCAAGTGGATACATAAATAATCTTTTTAACCTTTTACAAATTACTGCAATGAAAATTACTGAAACTATCAAGTCCATATCGGACGCATTCATAATTCTTGAACAACTTGAAAGCGAAGAGTGGAGAAACTCCAACGGAATTGGAGAAATCGAAATAGAATTCTTCAAAGAAGAATGTCTCAAAAAAATCAAGGAACATCAATCAGAGGCTCATATTTTCATTGAAGGAACACTAAAAAATATGAACACATCAAGACGACATTCCGAGGGAATATCCACAGAAATTAAAAGGCTTTCTGAATTGCAATCAAGATACGAAAGAGAGTATGAGAGAGGGAAAAATCGGATAGATTATTTGATGAAAACTTTTTGAATTGAAAAACTGGATACAGAGTTGAACAAACTTTCTTTCCGCTCTTCGGCTTCTGTAGAAATCACAGATGAAACATTAATTCCTGCCGAATATATAAAAGTTAAGGAGACAAAGTTTCCAGACAAAATAGCAATCAAGGAAGCTATAAAAGCTGGTAAGACTGTTCCCTAAGCAACAATTGTCGAAAAACAAAATCTCCAAATCAAATAATTTTATTCTTCTAAAAACTATCTCCATGTACTTAGAATTCAAAAAATTAGAGAGTGATCCAAAAAAAGGACACATCATCCAATTTAGCCTTGAAGAGGTTCATACCGTCTCGAGTAGAAACTTTATTGCTATCAAAAGACCACTTCTGAATATTGATAGTATCGAAAGATCCATCAGAAGTAACTATCGTGAACAAATTGAAAAAGGACTCTTTTCCGATGTTGTAGCCAAACAATGTGATGAAGAAATCAAAAATGCAATTGAGACAGAGAGACAAAGAATTCTAGCTCTTCCTCATCCTATCATTCTCGATGGAGTAGTAAAGGAAGCAAAGTATATTGACTGAGGAGCTACTATCAAAATGTTAGTATCCTTACCAGATGCTGAATATATCCTAGAAAATATCAAAGATATGCAAGAAATGGAAGCAGAATTATTGGAGTTCCCTTCTTATTTGTCGTGAGAACTACAAAAACAGAAGATTGAAAGTATAGTTCAGGAATTCCTTGATAATAACCCATTTTCAATCGTTCACTATAATCAGAAAAGATATAAGAACATCAAAATAAAAGATCGAAAGAATGAAGTGTTGGAGAAACCAAGAGAAGCTGACAAAGCAATTAAGGTATCTCTCCACGACATTTCTTTAAATGAACAAAAGATTGAAGATGATCCTAAATACAAGCATAAGAAGAGAAAATCTTGGAAATAATTTATCTTTTCTATCATTGAAAATGTTAAAGTACCCTGACCTTATACATTATCGAAAATCCTACGAATGAGAGAAATGTAAATATGTGACTTTTATATCCAGAGTGATATATTACGGATACGATCTTGAAATTGCTGTTTCTCCAAAGACTTTCTTTTGAAGACACAGAATTAAATCAGAAATCAGAGAAGATGGAAGAGTATGCACGATGTGTAGAGTATTCAAATTATGGGATCAGTTCAGCATTGATAAGAATAATAAATCAAACGGACATTCTACGGAATGCTTACAATGTAGGAGAGAGAAGAAAAAAGAATACAGAGCAAAAAGTAGAGAGAAAGACAACGAATACAGAGGGAGAAAAAGAACTCTAGAAATCTGAAGCTATATTGCCTTTCTCTCTCCGATTATAGTTGATGGAGTTCCTCGTGAAGATGTACGAGAAGTAATAGGCTATAAATTCAAAAGAGGATACGAGATAAAGTCTGTACATACGGGGGAGATAAGTAGATTAGATGCAGGAGATAATGTCCCGAAATGGAATTGTAAAAAGTTTTACCGTATTGATAAGCCTGTTGAACTAGTAGCAAAGAAGAAAGAAATAATCCAAAAAAATTCTGATTTATTTGATGAGATTGACTAGATGAAAATAATTAAGACAGAAATGAGATTGATTAAATCACGATGTAATAATCCAGAATCTTCCGCCATTGATCAAGCTATCAATTTAACGAGGCTTCCTTTTATCCATAAGTATGTAGCATTAATGCCAGATACTCATATGTGATATGGGGTGCCTATTGGTGGAGTAATTGCTACTGATTGATACATTATCCCCAATGCTGTTGGAGTGGATATTGGTTGCTGAATGTGTGCGATGAAGACTAATCGGCAGGTAGGAGATCAAAGAATAGAAGATTTCCATAACATCCTAAAACTCCTGATGAAAAAAATTAGGAATGCTATTCCTGTTGGTATGGTTCATCATGTAAAAAAACAGGAAGTTGAATTACCGACCATAACAACACCAGTAATATGACGAGAATTTGTTTCCGCACTTCATCAAGTCTGAACTTTGGGATGAGGAAATCACTTCATAGAATTGCAGAAAGATGAAGACTGATTCTTATGGGTGATGATCCATTCTGGAAGTAGAAATGTAGGGAAAAAGGTATGCGACCATTATAATGCTATCGCCAAAGGAATGAATAATATGCGATTAAGTAGTAATGTACAAGAGCATTTGAACTTTCTTCCTGTAAATTCACAAGAAGGAAAGGAATATATAGCAGATATGAATTGGTGCTTGGAATTCGCAAAAATCAATAGAAAACTGATGATGGATAGAATTGCTGAAATACTTCTCAAAAGTATTGAATGAATAGAGTTCGTGCAACCAATAGATATCCATCATAATTATGCAAGCCTAGAAAATCACTTTGGGAAAAATGTTTGGGTGCATAGAAAAGGGGCAATTTCAGCAAGAAATTGAGAAATAGGAATTATTCCGTGATCACAAGGGACAAAGTCATATATCGTTGAATGACTAGGTAATAGGGAGTCTTTTATGTCTTGTTCACACGGAGCAGGAAGAAAAATGGGGAGATTACAAGCTAGGGATAGTCTCTCTGTTGAAGCAGAAAAAGCAAGGATGGATAGAAAGTGAATAATCCATTCAATCCGTAATGAGAAGGATTTGGACGAAGCACCGTCTGCCTATAAAGATATTGATGTCGTAATGGAGGAACAAAAAGATTTGGTAGAAATAAAAATAGAACTTTCCCCTTTGGCTGTTATTAAGTGATAATGGCTCGTATAACGAGCCTTTCAAAATTTTATTCCACTATTGGTTTTAAGGATGTCTAATGAAACACTAACAGAATGAAGAACAATAATCCCTTTTTCTGAATGGAAGGAAGAGTTTGAAAAACGCTGAAAAATGAAGTGTAGATTTAAATGTCCGATGTGTTGAAACATACAAACTCCTGAAGAACTCAAAGAAGTATGAGCTGATCCAGAAGACGCTTACTTCAATTGCATTGGAAGGTTTACAAAAGCTAAGTGATGTGATTGGAGCTTGTGATGATTGTTCCAGATCCACAAAGTATGTGTGGAAAAAGATGGAGAATATCATGCAGTTTTTGAATTTGCTGATTAAATTTTATAACTTTTTTTTGCTAAAATGAATGCTAGAATGAGAGCGGTAGAAAAAAGAATCAATGGAGTAAAAGGTAAGATATTAGTTGATAGATTTCTTGCTACTGTTTATGATTTAACTTGCCAATATTGCGGGAAAATATTTGATACTACCAATAAGAGACAAAAATTTTGTTGTAGGGAATGTGGTAGAGAAGCAAGAAGGAGACCAGAAATAGTAAAGACTTGTCCTACTTGTTGAAAAGAGTTTATAACTAGAAAATCATATCAAGTATACTGTTCAGAACTATGTAAAAATAGGAGAAGAAGTAAGAAAATATGTGTATACTGTTGAAAAGAATATTTGTGAACTTTTTGTCAGAAGTATTGTTCTGATAAATGTAGAAATGAGAGACGGCATAAAGAATGGAGAAAAGACCAAGCAGAAATCAGAAGAATAATTAAAGAGCAATGATTTAATTTTGATAGATGTAGAAGATGAGCTCATAGAAAAGCAGATATGGATTTGCTAATAAAATGTGTAGCATTCATCCGCTCAATCACTCCACCGATATACTGACACGAAGAGATAATGGAAGAAATAAATAATCACCCTTTACCTATTTAGTTTTACTTCAATGAACGAAAAAAATACTAAAATACTTATGCGAAGTGATGAAGAAACGGAACTTCGTGGGGCGATAGACCCAAAATGATTTTTTAATTATTTAGAATGACATTATAACCATTGCTTGCTAGATTTTTACGCCTATCATTACAATGATGATGTCGAGAATGCACGCAGACAAGAAGAATATTGGAGTAAAAAAATAAAAGAAGAACTTTGAGAAAACCACGACTATTGGGATTGACTAGTAAAATTATGATGGGTAAAAATAACGAACTGTCTACATACGATGATGTTCTTTACTACAGTTAATGAAGCACAGAGACAAACACTTGATAAAATATGTATGGAAACTCTTTGATATGATTTTACAAGTCAGGAACACAGAGCCTATTTTATCTATTAAAAAACAAGATTTTAATATTAAGGCAATTTAAATGGTTCTCATTGTCAATCTAATAGAACTGGAGCTTTTTCTTCTATAACTTTTATTACAAATGATATTTTTTCTTCAAAATCTGTTTTATTGTTAATAAAATCTTTTGTCCATTCTTGGTAGAGTAAACGAATCATTCATCATAGTAATAAATTAAGTTCCATAGGAGAAAGTGTTGCAATATCCTCAAGTCTATCAAATTTTTCCCTCATTTCTTCATCTCACTCAAATATCATAATACCTCTACTAACAGAGAAAAAATGAGTCAAAGAATTTCTTAAAAGTATTAAATTTTTTGTAGTAATCTTTTTAAATCTACTGATATTTTGTTTATAGAAATCATTTCTTTTGGTTAAAATATACTTTCCAATCCATTTTGGTAAGTCGTTATTAGATTTCTTAATAATTTCTCGTTCATCAGATAATTTTGAATCATAAATAGTAATAAGACAAAATATAGTTTCCATAAAAGCGAAAAGTGCTATCATTTTGACACGAACACCTAAAGATGCCTTAAAATTAATAAAATCTTCTAAGGTTTTTTTAGAAGTTTTACATTGATAAGGTATCTTATTGGTCTCAAGCAATCATAGCATGTCTTTCCATTCTCCTAACATAGGATTCAGTACATTTTTCTTCATATCCCAAATATTAGTTTCTATATCTAGAAAACTATTTAATTCTTCACCGATATCAATTAGAAATTTAAAAATCTTTTGTAAATTAGGAGAAATCAAAGTAATATCATTTCATTGCAAATCCTTTCCAAAAATAAGATGTGTAGACTCGTTGTTATTCATAATAGAATTATCATAGCTTATAAATTATATGATGTGATATTATGATTGTTTTCTAAATATTTAACTCCTTCAGCTCTAATCTTTATAAGAGGTTCAGTATTATCTACTGTTACAACATTTATAAATTTATATTTCCTCAAATTATACAATATTTGATCTAATGATTGTTTAGATGAAGCAAATATCTTTTCTTTATTATAAATAGCTTTTAATATTCTTAGTTCCTCATCTGTTAAGTTAATATCTTCCATAATATTTGACAAAAAAATAAAAATAACTATAATATAACCAATCTACTCTAAGTAGAGGCGACCTCCCGGAAAGAACGCCCACCTCTACAATTAGAGGTATACTTAAAAGTAGAGATAAAATCAACCCTTTTATCTCTTTTTTGTTATCCAAATGGAAACTGTAAAACAAGAACTGCTTGAACTCCTCCAAGCACAAAAAAGCCGAAAGGCTGAGAGGAACTATCTATGGTTTGCTTATCTCAGTACGAAAGGGAAGAAAGCCACCTCCTACCTAAAACACTGGACGGAAGCTAATGATGAACTTCACAGGATTACAATGCAAATTGCGGATTTATCCCTTATTCTTGCCCACAATGACTAAACGGAAACTCTACCTCCGAGCAGGGAAAATCATTGCAATCTTTACTTTCTTCTGCTTGCTCTTCAATCAGTCCACCATGGACTTCATTCTGTACCGACAGGGTGCATTCATCCCCAAAATGACTTTCATTTTCTTTGCTATCTTCTTCGTGGATGCACGAAGCGATAAACTCCGCTATTGGTGGAAAGTGATTAAAGAGTTCAAATTTGTGGGACACAAAATTGACGGTATTCCATCCAAAAAACTTCTCCACATTATCACGACTACCAATGAATTATCCTACGAAAACTTCACCAGAAACATCGCTTCTGATAAGAACCTCTACGCCAAAATCTGATGAAATCTTGAAAGAGCTTGAATTCTCATCAGATGAAACAAGAATGCTAGGATTTTGAATAATTCCTTCAATACAAACCAGATTTATAAAATTCTGACTTCTACAACCAATTCTGATACCCTCCCCCACTGACTCCTGCAGGTTAGAGACGGAAGCTATACCTTCATCAATCAGGCTTCTTAGCTATGGAAAACTAAAAAGAAAACTGCTAGAAAACAGACGGAAAACAGAAAGAAAACTCCCTAGAAAACACAGGGAGTTTTTTTTAACACTACACATACCACAAAAAGCGGATAAGACCAATTGGAAAGCGGGGTAAAACTCATAAAGACTTGAATAAATGAGTAGAATAAGTATACTGTAATTGTAATTAAATACAGCTTTTACCTAGTATTTCTACAACATGAACCTTAAAAAATTAACCCACGAAGAACTTCTCAATCTCTATGATGAGTACGAAAATCAAATCCTAGCTTGATCCCAAGACAAGCAGGTACTTAATACTTGGAATAAGATTTCTGCAGAAATCCAAAGAAGACAAGGAACAATTTAGAAAAGATTTACTTGAAAAAGTTTTTTGGAAAAGTATATAAAAATTGACTGCTTAATTCTTTATTTATCGATAGATGAATTTGTAGAAAACAAACGAAAAAACTCTCTCTACGGAGGAGTTTTTCGTTTTTATCGAAAACCTGACTATCCTATTGGAAATTCTTCATTTAGTTCTGGGAAGATTCAACGAAGAATAGGACTAAACCCTTCTATACCCTTCTGGATTTCCTTATAAGAAGTAGTCTCGTAGAGCTTCCTTAATACTTTCAGCAGGAGTAATGCTTCATTCTTCTCTTTGAGATAATCGGTATTGACGGTTTCTTCATAGAAGATTGGTCGATAACGCCGATTATTCATTGTTTCCATCTTTTTCAGCACTTCAAAAGAGATGAAAAATCTGCTTTTCTTCTTATCACTGTCATTTGGAGTTCGTGAATTGATAAACCATAATCAATTTCCCTCATAACCAACACACAGAACACAATGTCCCCCTGTTCTTTGAGCAACTGGAATAAAGGTTTTAACTTCACCCTTCGTCATCTCGCTTCGAGTAATGGAGCTTCCTTGTATTGCTCGCACCAGTGGGGTATCCGAATATAAATACCTCTTAATTACTTCAAATCCTTCCTCAGTCTTCACAAAACTTTCATAAGAATATCCTTTCAGCTTGTATTCTCCGCCTTCAACGGCTTTCACAAACTTAACTGCATTCTTCAACGCATTTTCTACATAATCACCACTGTCTTCCTTGTTGTTGAGGTTGTGTCCCATTTTGGTTCGGAGGTCTTGCCAGCTTATTGTAATGTCTTTCTTCTCATTCTTGATGGCAAGTGCTTGCAATCAATGAGAAGTTGCATTGGCAGTACAACTTCACCATCAGTTTTGATAGTTCGTTGTTGTGATAAACTTCCCGATAGAATAACTTGCGGGGAGTGGTCATTCTTTGAGTCTTACGGCTTCCGTAGCCTTAAAGTCTCTAATGTCCATCATTTCTTGGGGGAGCATTAATGCTCAGGGATTTTGTCTTTCCATAGTTGTTATAATCAAAAGGATAAAATAATGTGAAGGGTATCTCTTACCGTGAGTAGATTATGTTCGGAGGAACTACCTCCACGACCACTCGCAAAAAGATGATCCATAGAAGTATGAAGATTACGAGTTTTCGCCATCCCATTTTATTTCAAAAAGGATAAAATGCTGGAAACAAGCATACCAAGCAAGGAGATAATCGCTACAATGATGGCGGTATTACTCTTTCCTTTCTCTGTTTTTTCTATCTTTTTTTCATTCTCCATTTCGTTGATTTTATGCCAGACAGACTTCACCTCCTGTTTGGTGGCAAAGATTTGGATAAAATCATCTAGCTTTTTTTCTATCGTGTCTAATCTTTT
The DNA here is from genome assembly GCA_031288635.1 of Candidatus Peribacteria bacterium. Next base: position 13,074 of record JAITQZ010000039.1, read on the forward strand.
ATTCATTGCATCCAGAAGTTTAGGTAAATATTCAGCCATCGTACTAGTATTAAGAAGATAAATCTGATACTTCTTTTTTCACTCCGACATCATCAAAATACTTTGTGTTCAGGTATTTCAGTCCTTGCTGAATGATGACTGTTCACAACACAAGAATTTGAACAAGTATTTCATTACTCACTTTGTCTTGGAGATTGGTTAGGTAGGCTACCACTAGGGTAATGCCAGCTGAAATAACATTCCAAATCTGTACTCTGATGATTTTATTTTGCCAAATGGCATCCCAGATGGTGTTGAGAAGGTTTTTTAGGTTTTCCATTGATGATAAAATTAGATGAATAAAATTCTGACTTCTATTTCTCATTCTTGAGCGGAAAGTCGTACTTTATTAGCGTTTTTATGTTTAATCTTGATGAAGTCTCAAGGGGTGACAGGATATCATTTCCAGTTCTTGAACCTTGATTTTACTAGCAGTGTGTTAGTCTCATCAAGGTTTTTAATACGAAAACTTAGATCTGGAAAATCACTTTCTAGGTTTATATCAATACCCAGTAATTCAGTAAGGGAGACTTCATCAGTTCCTACTGTGAAGATGATTTCATTAGTTGTGGGGTCAATGGTTTGCATGTTGATTGTATAGAGAATAAAAGTCATCAAGAGATATTTCTTTGGTGAATCACATTGTGTTGCCACTTGGTCTGTATTCATATTCAGTGTTTTCTTCTTCTGTGTATTCCTTTACTTTGAGTACTCCTACTTCGGAAAGGAAACTGTCTAGGGTTTTTGCTTGCTTGTTGTTAATTTTATTTAATACTACAATGACACAATTTTTCCTAATAATGATAAATCCTTGCTTGATAAGCTCATCAATCAGACAGCTCCAACAGCTCTCTTGCTCTTTTTCTTTCAGTTTTTTTATATCCACATACTGCTTAAACATCTCTTCGTAGTTTTGCTCTACATATACTCCGTGATTTGGTTCTACTTCCAAAAGGGTTCACGACTTGTCTATCATCGCTAATCTCTCTTGATTGATGTGAATATAGGTGTAAGTATAGATCATAGTGTTATACTGGGGTAAAGGATAAAGAACTATACTGTGAGGTAGTAACATTCACGGTTACATTTCCATTATGTGATGTACAACATCACCCTTCACAGTGCGATTGTCATTGAAAGGTAAGAATATCTCATTTCTTGACGGTAATGTTGGTAGCACCAGATACGGAAATAACATTCCCTCAATTCAATTTATACCTTCCTGCATTATCAGCTTTTCCTGATGCTCCTGTGAAGGTTAAAGTGATTACTCCGTCTAGTGAACTACGAAGATTGATAATAGTTCCGACTTGTACTGCTCCTGTCCAACCTCAAGTCATAGGATCAGTTCAGGAATAACACCCTGAAAGACAGGTGTAAATATTTCATGACCATAGAGCTATTCCAGTTCCTCCAATATAATTATCTGTCTTACCTTCTCCTATATCCACGACAATACTATTGGCATCAATAATTTTTCCAAATACCTTATTATTCACCATTTCTTCATCAGTATATCAGGAAACAGTAAATCATTTCAGTTGGTTATATTTCTCCATCTTGTATACAAATCCTACATTCACAAAAGCATTTCTGTTGTATGACCACAACCAAGAACCATTTTGAAAGAAAGAGATATTCCCTTTAACGAAACCAGTTTTCGAGTTTGTACATAATACACTATAAGTAGGGTTTGTCTGTGAATTGATGCTTTTTTCTCGCACAATAGCGAACTCAGTACCAGCAGGAATAATCACATCTTTACCAAAATCTACATCAATTGGCATTCGTCAAGTAGTGAAAGCGGATTGAGGGATAGTTTTTTGTGCAAATTTGTTGTCGTAGTCTGGTTTGTAAAAAGTATTATCCAGAGTATCTCCAATAATGTATTGCATCGTGTAGTTCTGGCTTCCTCATCGTGTTCAGGTGGTTCAATCATAGACTTTGAAGTCTGTTCTTTGTTTACTATTTTGATATCTGATGTTATAAAATCCACTATCACTAGGTCAATCTTTCTCTACTACAATTCGATATTTCTGATTTACAACATAACTTACTGCGGTATTGAGTTTGAGTAATCTATTTATCTGTCCTGTATTCATCAACATAACGGAGTTTGTAATACTTCAAGTTGCTAGTACACTTCCAGGGATTCATCAATTATCACTACAAATACTTACTTTTAATGCATACTGTGGACTTCAAGAGACTAGACATCCAATATTAACGGTGTCCGAACTGATATTCATATCTGCTTGGAAACATTGTGCTACTTTCTTTTGAGTATCCGTATTTCCAACACTGATGTTGCTATTTGACCCGTTATATTTCATATTGTCATATCCCAGCTTATCCACTTGTATTACTGGACAAACACTTACAACACAATCTCCTACATTTCAGGGAGTATTTACTTTTCAGGAGAACACAAATTTTCTGAGATTAATCTCAGTTCCAAAACAATAACTTTGACTAATTTTACTTCTATCTTGGTCGTTTACCCCAAACGAGTATTCTGTATCTCCAGCTGTGGTATAGTAATTTTTCATAAACTCTTCTTTGCAAATCATATTGAACTGCAAGACATTGTTATTATTGATGAGCCAGTTTTGATTTGAATACACTTTTTCTTTACCTCCGACATAGGAAGCAGCAGCATTTGAATAGATTAATGTTCTTGCATAGTTTGCTGTATCCATTGATCCAGACCTAGAACACACGAGCCGATAGAGTTTTAATCCTTCTAATTCTACATTAAAATCTAAATCATAATACAATAAATCTGTCCTTAACATCTCCCCATTGATGATATGTTCTGCAAGTACGATATCGCTATCAGGACTTCATCAGTTATCAGGAACAATTTGGAAGATAAAATTATCAATAGGAACTCCTACTTTACAAAGTCCTATGGTTAATGCTTCTAGGTAAGTATCAGAGTTCATAAGGAGGGGATAAGCCACCATCTGCCTATCAGACAAAGAATATCCAAAATTTTGCCGTGTAGATTGATTAACTTGGTAATTACCTACAATTCTATTCAGATTTACTATATTTTGTCCAGCTGGTAAATAGTCGTATCAACCGTATTGTCAATTGATGTTAATTGACAATAAGTCTAACTTATCAGCATCATTAACCGCAACTCATATTACTTCATCGTAATTCTTACCGATTGATAATTGAGCAAATCCTTCTTGGATCTTTTTTGAAAAGATGAAATTTGCTAAAATACTGGTGTTTTGTTTAACATTAGCATTATTGTAGAGATAAGGTGCACCATTTTTTTCATATATTACTCCTCATAATACATAATAGTTTGTTCCGTCTGCTGTTCCAGAAGAACGAGAAAAGACAAATCTGTAAGTATGCCCTGCTTGTACGGGGATATTCGTTCCCAATAAAGTTTTTGTGTTAGTTGTTGTAAGGTCTGCTCCTCCTTTCGAAATAGAGAAAATAGCAGTATTCAAATCTGCTTCATCGTATACCGTTAGTACATAATTATCGGTAGGAGCTCCTTGTTTTCTTATCCCTACATTTAGGGAACTAATAAAGGAATTATCGGGGATGTCATTAGGAATATCTAGTTTAGTATAGATAGTGAGATTATCTGCATTTTGACCGAAACCACTTTCAGTTTGGTTACCTCGAAACTGTTCATTCACTCACATATACCCATACAATCTTCTTCCTTTTGAGAGACATACAGCATCTCCTGAGTGAATTTCTTCTCCCGCCTGTGCTACAATAATTACTGAATTTGTTTCTGTGGATTGGTAGTTCGTCAATGGGGACATCAGTTGAAAGCAATCAAGCAATTTGCTGTATACAAAACTGATGGTCTGTTTTTCGGTAAGTTCACCTCCTGTGAGACTTCTATTTCAGATTTTTAGTTCTCTGGTAAGATTTCCCGCAGTGGTGGGAATCGTCAGCAATACTGAACCTGTTATGGTTCTATCTAGGGTAAGATACATTTCTCCCCCTCCAATAGAGCTTGGGTCGCTAGGATTTTTTGCAATAACTTCTGTGGCATAGTTAGCATAGTAGTTATTCCCTGTTCCACTTGATATTCCTTGATAAGGACTTCAACTATTTGCTTCCTGTACAAACATATCTTCTATATTCGATATTTCCTTTGTTATCACTTCTACATACGAAGTCTCCGTTTCTACATCATACTTACATTGTCCTAAAACGAGAACATTTTCAGAAAGAGGTGGGTGTAATCCTACCTTGAAGCTTGCCACATTACTTCCAGATTCATCTACTTGTGAAGGGTCGTCAATTTTAGCTTGGTCTACTACTATCCAGAGGTAATCACCATCTCCCGCAGAGAAAGTCTGCTCTTCCATATTGTGAATATCAATGAAAAATTCCTCTACCCCTCTTCTTACTTTTACAAAAGCAACTCAGGGTTGGAGAGTGAGTGTATGTTCGGTTTCACTAAAACTCATCCCAAGAGTTCATTTTTTGATTCCCTCATCTAGGAGAGCAGAACTTCCTGCTGATAATTCATAATCTTGAACGAGTTTTCCTCAGTTAATAACTCCTACTAATAACATTCTTTTAGAAGTGAAATAAAAATCTGACAATAAAACTATACTCAGATTTCTATTTCAGTGCTTTTTTTACTTTGAGAGCTTTTCTATTTTCTTATCAATGAGGGATAAAATCCCATCCAATACATTTTGAGTCTTCACATACTTTTCTGAAATCGTCATTTC
>JAITQZ010000089.1 GCA_031288635.1 Candidatus Peribacteria bacterium
AAACATAAAAACGATAAAATAGTGCATTACTCATTGAAACATCTTCAAAATCCATTAGCGGTAAGTAAATATAATTATCGTGCAGAACTTGGAGACCTCGCTGATAAACTACCTTCCCCAGAACAATTACAAAACGTTTTGGATTCATTAACTTCATAGAACGCTAAACTACTTACGAATATCTCGCCGGAAAAAGATAAGATAAAAAAAAGCACAAAAGGCAAACCTTTCGTGCTCAGAGACCAGCTCTGAGGGCCGGCTTCAGAATGCAACCGGTATCAAGGATTTACCTGAGCAAACCGTTGATATCGATTGGAAAGAAGTCACCACAGAGCTGATCATACTCCATCCGGCAAATTGGGTAGTACACCTAGATGGAAAGAAAGAATGGGATACCATTCTCTGACAATAGCGACCTAGTAAAGGGTTTTATGTGTGTGATAGAAACCTTATGGTAAGTCGTTATGTCATTCTAAGTATACTCAGAAAAAAAAATTATGCAAAAAATCTGAGAGATTTATGCTCATTTAGGATTGACATATGAACATATAGTATTATAATAATAGTTTATCTCACATCACTCACAAAGAAAACATCAGCTTTTTTTTGCTTTTTTTGGAAAAGTGCATATACTTATAGGAGAGTGTTTTATTTCTTACGGACGAAAGATGCAATTTTCCACAGTCTACAAACCCATGCCCCTGCAGTTTTCGCCCTCTCAAATGTTTCGAGACCGTCAGACTACACTTCTTCAAAAACTCTGATTTCTGCTTCCAACGAATATTGACGTGCACATCAAATATTCCTTCCAACTCGTCGAAGAGCAGTACTTCCTTCAATGAGCAGAGTTTGAAGGTTTCAATACCGAGCACGAGGTCAATGAACAAGGAATTTTCTACAAACTTTGACTCGCCAATCCAAAATACCGCAATATCCTTTCTCTGACGGTAAATCTTCAAGACCTGAAATCTCGCCTCACTTCCACTTTCCGATCAACATTAAAGTCCTTCCCTCGACGACAGTGGGCATTATTTCTGCTTTTTATTCTACTATTACCAAAAACCCTCAGTTCTGCGTTGCTCTATCTCAATCTCATCGGAATTGGAGCGATGTTGCTCTTTTCTGCCTATCAGACCGTGAAATTTTTTCGGCAACTCCTGAGAAAAAAGAACTCTTCCTATCAAGGATTTCAAATAAATTATGCCCAGGCTTCCGATATGACCGTTCTCAATGAGGAACTCATTATTGGCTTACAATCTCTACCACCACTGGGAATTGCCAGAGTTGCTTATACCGGAAATTGCCTTTATCTCTACCAAACCGTCAAAGCAGCCCCCTCTTCCACCCAGAACATCCTCACTTCACTCTTTCAACGTGAATCCCTTTTAACAGAAACCGAAAAGGCTGAACTTACTCAAAAAACGCTTCGCTTTCTCCAACAACCAGCCTTTTTATCTCTTCTTACCGCTCCCAATGCCTAAGCCCTTGATTCCTTCCGCCCAGCCTGAGCCAGTAAAACTTTCCTTTGGTGAAAAAGCCCTCCAAAAAGGGATGGAACGGTACGTAAAACTTTTGGGTAAAAAAGACTTTGTTCGTTCAGAGCGCCAGGCTCACGATGACCAAATCGTTTCCGCGGTCATAGAAAACTATCTTTCTCCTTTGGAACGTCATAAAATTGTCTGAGACCGAAAGCTGGATGAAGAGTTCAACTTTCCTCTACATAATGTATATGTACATCTCGACGAGAAAAAAATGCTGATTTGCTATCGTGGAACCGACTTTAGCGATGTAAAAGATATCCTTAGCGATGTCCAAATCATCCTCGGAATGAATGCTATTGATGTCCGTATCAGAGACTCATTAAACTTCTACGACCAGGTAAATATCAAATATCCCACCTATGAAAAACGAATTGCGGGACATTCCCTAGGAGGAACCGTTTGTTATATTGTGGCAAAACACAGGTCTCCATCCCGTGCAATTACTTTCAATCCCGGTTCAGCTCCCAATAAAGCTTTTCTCTCAATGATGCAGGATACCTTTCTCAAAAAATCCCGAACTCAGACAATCACTACCTACAAAATTTTTGGAGATATTGTGTCAACCTTTAGCTTTATCGGAAATGTGCAGACATTTTTTCTCCAGACCGTCGACCCCGTGAGACTTCATACTATCGCAAGTTTCCCTGAGTTTTTTGAGGAAAGCTCCTAAAATTATGGTATTAAGATACGATTTTTCCAACGATTCTGGATGGTTTGCATATATTTTGTATTTTCAATAAGAGGAGGAATGAAAAGGGAAAATATTTGGGAAATCAGATAGGGATACCCAACAGGAAAAGTATCTCTATATTTCCATCTGATGGAGATACCTTCCCGTCTTGCTTTATTTTTCTCAGTAAAAATAGTGTTTTTCCCGTGTATTCTATAAATTGTGGAAAGAGTATCCAGATTATATCACTGACTTTTTTGTAAGAGTTTATAAAAGAAATCAGTATCCATTGTACAATGGTATCTAGCATTATATCCTTGTACCTCCTGCCCCAAAGCTTTATGATAGCAAACTGCAGAATGCTGAAAAGGGCAAAATTTAGGAATAAAAGCTCTGATTTGCTGGTCAGTCGTAGGGAGTAAGCTAGATGTTCTTTGATTAGCTCGTAAAATGTCTCTCTGGGTTCCTACAATGCCGTACTCAGGATTCTCTTCTAGAAATTCTATCTGTTGAGTCAATTTACTATTATCAATCCAATAATCATCTTGATCTAAAATAGCTATATATTTTCCATTGCACTCTTCCAATCCTCTGTTCATATTTTTTGCAATCCCTTGATTAGTTTGGTTAGTGATGAGTTTAATGGGATGAGGGATATCTTCTTTATCTTGAAAAGTTTGAACCACATCTATAGTATAGTCCTTTGAAGCATCATCGGAAACCACAATCTCTATATTAGGATACGTTTGTTGCAAGACAGAAAGCAACGCTTCCGAAATATAACGTTCTCCATTATAGGTAGGTATCAGTACCGATACCAAAGGATATTCTGAGTAATATTTTTGAGTTTCCATAGTTCTAAAAGTGTAAAAAGATTAGTTTCTAGAAAAATCTGGTCTAAAGAGAGTTATAACTTCATAAGTACAAGAAAAGAAATCTTGAAAACATTATAGTGATATATGCATCTAAAGTCAAGTAAATATTCTAAAAAAAACATACTATTCGATCTAACTATCGCAGCACAATTTCTTTCCAATTTTGCATTTGGATATTACTATGATGAAACGTGCTATCATATCTAGAAATCAAAACGTTATGCTGGGAATAGTCAGCAAATTTACTTTCTCTTTCTCGATTTTCTTCAGAAAGTTGCCAACAGACTTGGATATTTCTTTCTCCATCCGTGAAATCAATTTCAAAGTTTTCTTTCACAAATCCCAGCTTTTTTCCCTGTTTTTGTAATATCTGGTAAATGACCGTTTCAAAACTTGGTCATCGACTAGGATTGTCCGTAAAACAATGCAAAAGCCCTGTATCAATCAGATACACTTTCTCAAATTGAGCTTTTCTATAAAATTGCCCCAACGTTGAAATAATAAAGGTATGTTTGAGGTTTTCCAAGTATTCATACAAAGTATTTTTTCCAACTTCTATTCCTTGTGATTTGTACGTATTAAAGAGTTTGTGAATATTGAGTTCTTTCGTATGTCCAAGCACCAGCGACCTAATAAATGATTGTAGAAGTGCCTGATTACGAATATTATATCTATCTACCAAATCCTTGAAAATAAGCAAATCTAGATATCCTTGCAAAAGTCCTTTTTTCACGCGTTCATCGGGAGTAAGCACGACTTCAGGATAGCCTCCTCGATAGACAAATTCATCAAAAAGTTGGTCTAAGATAAGGTCATTTGGTAGCGTTTCGTAATTCTTAAAACGGAGAAATTCTTGGAAAGAAAGGGGAGTCTGACGAATTTCGTAAGTTTTCCCTCTTAAAATAGTAGCAATATCAGCACTCAGCATTTTACTGTTTGACCCTGTGATAAAGAGAGTACAACCTTGATTATAAAGCGAAATTAATTGTCTATCAAAGTCTTTTACCTCTTGGATTTCATCAAAACAATACACAGGATGTTCAATGCCTAAACTTCCCACATAAGAATGTAGGTCATCAATATTGATGTTGCGATAGTCCAATTCACTGAAATCAATAAAAATCACTTCTTCCAAGGTACATTTCTGGGTGTTTATTGCTTCCTGTATTTGTTGCAAGAGTGAGTAAGTTTTTCCGACTTTTCTTCCTCCCAGAATAGTGATAATCTTTTTCAGATTCCAGAGCGAATCCAAAGAGGGGAGTTCTCTTTTAATTCCAGAAAATTGAGTGATTTTTTTCTGTCCTTTCTGGATGATTTCTTTATATCGCATTCCTACAGTGAAAAAAAGTAAAATCTTTTCCCTCTATAGTGAGAATATAAAGAAAAAATGATGAAAAATCAAGACTTCTTTTTCTACTCTATGAAAAGGTAATATTCGACCTAATGCTAGAACTCTCCTCATCAAAATTCCTCCTTTCAATGGGCTTCCTCCTTTCTTGAGTCTGGTATCTTGGTTCTTGCGGTTGGCTCGGGTCTTTCATACTCAGACTTACTTTTTCTCTTTCAAAATCAATATCTAAAACTCTGACCTTCACCTTCTGCCCAACACTTACGACTTCAATCGGATTGCTGACGTAACGGTTAGCCATTTGCGATTTGTGCACCAATCCGTCATTATGCAGTCCAATATCTACAAACGCTCAAAAATCTGTCACGTTTCTCACTACGCCTTCCAATTCCATTCAGATTTTTAAATCTTTTATCTCTAGCACATCAGATTTGAAACTTGGTGGGTCAATTTCTTCTCTGGGGTCGAGACCGGGACGTTGTAGTTCTTGTATCACGTCAATCATGGTTTCGTGTCCAATGCCGTATTTTTCAGCTCGCTCCCTGACGGTCGCTTCGCTGACAACGGCTTCGCCGTTCGGACGGGTTCAAGACCCGTCCCTACCTGATACATTGTCTGTTGAATGGGTTCAATTTCCGTCCCCACCTGATATGTTGTCTGTTGAATGAATTCAAAACCCGTCTCTGACTGATATGTTGTTCAATGGTAATTTCAAATCCTTCTTTTTAATTCACAATTCTCCTTCAGTAAACGCATACACTTGCTTGTGAATTTCAGGATGAATTCCCGTCATATCTAGTGGCTCTTTCCCATTTTTAATTCTCAAAAACCCAATCGCCTGTTCATACGCTTTAGGTCAGAGTCCTTTTACTTTTTTAATCTGGGCTTTGGTCTCAAAAGGTCAATGTTCATCTCTATACTCCACGATAGCTTTTGCGACTTTCTCGCTTAATCCTGCAATGTATTGGAGTAGCGTATAGCTCGCCGTATTCACATCTACACCGACTGCGTTTACGGTGTCTTCAACTTTTTCATCTAATTTCTCTTGTAGTAACTTCTGGTCAACATCGTGCTGATATTGTCCCACTCCGATTGCCTTCGGGTCGATTTTCGTTAGTTCCGCCAGCGGGTCTTGCACTCTATGGGCGATACTAATCGCACCACGAACCGTTACATCCAATGTCGGATATTCCTTTTGAGCTAATTCTGATGCTGAATACACCGAAGCTCCCGCTTCGGAAGTAACGATAAATTTCACATCCAGCTTGTTATTTTTGATGACTTTCGCGATGAATTGCTCACTTTCACGACTCGCCGTCCCATTCCCACAGGAAATCAGATTTACTTTGTATTTTTTAATCATTTCCACCAACTTTGCTTCCGAAGTGAGAAAATCATTCTGCGGAGCGGTAGGATAGATCACGTCATTAAATAAAAATTTTCCCGTTGGGTCAACTATTGCCAGTTTACAACCCGTTCTAAAACCGGGGTCAAAACCGAGTACGGTGAGTCCTTGAATGGGTGGCGTGAGCAACAGGTTTTTCATATTTTCACCAAAGACTTTGATGGCAGCTTCATCAGCTCGGCGTTTCTTGTCGCTTCTAATCTCTCTTTCCAGGCTGGGGAGCAAAAGGCGTTTGAGTCCGTCTTCAATAGCTTGTTCGAGGTAAACGCGGGCAGTTCAGTAGGTTTTTTTAGTCATTTGTTATATATAAAACAAAAATAAAAATCAGATTTACAAATAAAATTTATTATACCTCATCAGACAAACCCATAAGAGCAAGATAAAACTCTAGTCTTCATTGTTCTAAAGCTTCTTCGTCTGCATAACAAGGAACTCGTGCTAATCCAATAGCTCCTGCATTGGTAAGCTCATCCTGGGCTTGATAGACATCCTTATCTGAAACTAAAATACCATCTCCTCTTACACAACCTATAGACGGAAAAATCAGTTCAAATTTTGGCAAAGAAGCACCAGATTGAGAATTACGCCAATCATTAACTGTTAACGTATACCTATTTGTTGTGTTGAGCTCAAAGTCATCATTATACCAATCATTAAGCATTGAGTTATAATTGGTTATAATATTATCCATAGATATTGGAGTTCAAGTAGAAATCTGACTTTCTCAGTTTATTCAAACAAAATGATATCTAGGAATAACTCAAACTTTAAAATCTCAAGTAAATCCTCGTTGCATAGGTATATCATAAATATCTGAACCAAAGCTCACTTGTTCCGGCATTTTAGAAATATTTATATACACTTCACGTCATTCACCACCATCGCAATTTACACAAGGATATTCTTTTCAAAACAAATACCCATCTTTTACATCAGAAAACTTCAAATAACCATTAAAAATTCCAACGGCTTCTAATTTTTTAGTATTTTTATTAAACCTTTTTATTGTAGTTGAAGCATTTTCATTATCAGCAATATAACCACTGATAAGTGGAGCTATAGAATATCGGATATAAACAAAATTATCATTATCAAATATTTCATAATGACCGTGATAAAAGCCATCGTTAAAATTAAACAAAGGATATAACATATTTAAACTCGGACTTTCACTATTGTATGTATATTCTTTAAATGTCTTCCAATTATGATCCAGATCAAAAACACCAAATTCTTTATTTATAAGTGAATATCCTGCTTCACCCCACTCATTTTCTCAGAAATAAACAACATTATCTTCCATTTCATCAATGCTGAGATTAAGTGGCTGTTCATCTCAAATCAATTTCACTCCTGTTCAGTCTGATGGAATATTTGTCGGTTTAGGAATGATACAATCTGCTGGAGTAAAACTATCAATAAAAGAAGTAATAAAGTGCATAGGCGGAGTATCATTGTCATATTTCTCGGAACATTGCTTAATCGTATTCCAACGAAGAATAACAACCGCACCAATGGCAAGAATCAGGACAAGTAAGAAAAGTCAGATTCTCGCAGCTGTGCGAGATGAACCATAGTTTCATTTTTTCATTGTTGGTAAAGATAAAGAGGTAAAAAAACAGACTAATTTTCCTCGTAATAATACGAATAATCAATGCCTTTCATAAACAAATCACGGTCATTGATTTTATCAGTCAGAGCACCTTGTAGCAACTTTTTAATCACACTAGCAGCCGAACTGATAATCATTGCATTCAAATACTCTTGCTTACCAATCTGACTCCAATCTACGCACTTTTTCAGCCTTTTTTTCAAGAGCAAATCTAGCCAAATCCTCGTACTTCTGCCGTTTCCTTCCATAAAAGGATGGGTAATATTCATTTCTACGTATTTATCTACAATTTCATCAAAGCTCGTCTCTGGCATTTCTTCAATGTGTTGCAAAGTCTGATCTAAAAATTGAGCAGTCGCAAATCTGAATCAGCCTTTTGAAATATTTTTTTGCCTGATTTGTCCAGCGAAATCATAGAGTCCACCGAAAAGATAAGCGTGAATCTGTTGTAAGCCTTTTGCAGCACCGACTTCCACGGTATTAATAAGTGAACTTTCAAATAAGGTATAGGCCTTTTTTTTGCTTTGTCCATCAATCGTAGTATCGCTGTAGAGAAACCAGTCTAAAAATTTCATTGCTTTATTGTTTGGAAAATGTTTTGCAAGTGAAATAATTCAGTCGCTGTCTAGTGTATCAGTGAGGTATTTTTTCCCATCGGATGCTGTTAATTTCAGTTGGTTAGTGGTACTACCCACCTCGTTTCCTTCTTTTTTCAGCTTGGTTTTTAGATATTTCCAGTAGTTACGAACTTTAGTATAGTCACTTTCTTCATTCAGAATCCCTACCACATCCAAAACAGAAAACCGCCATTTGGCATTTCCTTCATCCCATATTGCACGGACTTCACGGTCATCAAAGAAGCGAATGGAGATTTTGCTGGTTCAAGAGGTTTTAGTGGTGGGCATTTGGTTTGAGCACATTGAGCTGAATGAGAAGAGTATAACAAAACAAAGCTGAAATGCAAATCGAAGATTGAATTAATAACAAAGAAGTCAGCTAATGAAATAAAAAATATACAGATAATCTCTTTTTTCTGGTACGAATATAGACTCTATACAATAATAAAAGATATAATATTGACTTGATATGTGTAGTAAAATGCTTATACTGGAAAAAATAAAAAGAAAAAAAATATGAAAAGAAAAAAATTAGGTGTCATATTGGGGTTGATGCTTCTCGTGAGCACAGTATCAGCTCAAAGTTGGCTTGGTATCAAAGCTGGCTTGAATGTTGAAAGCTATAAGCAGAAGGTAGAAACTTCTGAAATGGAAGGAGACTATCGTTTTTCTGCTCATTGGGACGGATTCCATGTTGGAGTTTTCGGCAAGTTTCGGCAGGAATACGGAGTTTGGGGATTCCAACCGGAATTGCTGTATTCCCAATCCACTCGAGGACGGAAGGGAATACTCCCCTTAAACCTCCTTTGGGAGCCGTTTGGGAATTCTCCTGTAGGGATTTACGCATTAGCGGGACCTTATGGCGAGTGGAAATCCCACTCCAGAAAGGAGTTCAAAAATCAGTTTCGAGAAAACGATTTCGGGTGGGGATTCGGCGTTGGAGCAGGTCTCCGCATTCTTCACCTTCAAATCGAGGGAAAATGGAACTGGAATGCGGAATATTGGCGGCAAGATTGTTTCAATCTTTCCGTTTCAGTCTTATTCTGACAGATAGGATGGTAATATGAAACAAAAGATGCTCGTTCGTGGGCATCTTTTTTCGAAATATAGGAAATTCAAAAAATAGAAATGACGGTAAATTGTTCGTGATATGGAAAAGTCAATATTGAAAATCGAGGCGATTCTGGAAAAACTCTTTAGAAATGGAGATTGAATAACAAAAAAAAGATGCCTCAATTCATAAAAAACTAGGCAATATGTTCATTCCTCATTCTTAGGAAGTATCGAAATATTGTGTTTTAATCAAAAAATTATAATAAAAATTGGGAAAATATTTCTGATTTTTTTGAGTATTTTCTAATTTGTTTATAATAAAGTGCCAAAAAAAATTAAAGAAGCTAGAGTTTATCTATATAAACCAAATAGTATAAAAACATCATTTCGTCTTGACTTTTGATATATATATATGAGTATACTACAAGAGTAAATAAAAAATATAAATTAAAAAAAACAATGAAAAATTTAGTAGTATTTGTAGCGATATCGCTTGTAGGTATCACATCGTGCACTTCTGAATCAATTTGTGAAGTGCAAAAGCCTGATACCCAGTTTGAAGCACCTGTGGTTTATCAGACTCCTCCTGTGTATTCCGAGAAAGTAGTAGAATTTCTCAAAGACAAGAACGTCTCTTTAGGAATAGAGGAATATCTCGCCCTTTCAGTAGGAAAACAGATAACAGTTATAGAAAGTTATCATCAGGATAAATCCTTCGTTCCTCTACGACATGAAGAGATAAAAAAAGAGTTTTTTATCTCTCAAAAGGGGAATGTCCTTTATCTTGAAGAAGGAACAACAACACATTGTGAAACTTCTTTGCAATGGGGCTGGCGGTTTATTGGAATATGGTTTGTTCTAATGCTTGCCATAGAGGTATTCGTTGGAGATGGGTATACTTATGAGTGTATTATTTCAATTTTATCTGCAGTGGGATGTTTCATAAGTATTGTGATGACGGCTGTAGGGTATGGGTATTTAGCAATCTATCTACTCACAACAATAGCTGTTTGGTGGGTACTGACTGGCATATTCTATTACAAAAGAAAAAAAAACGACTAAACTTGTTCTAAAACTTTACAGCTATAATAATTCATATTGAGTTATTCTAGCTGTTTTTTTCTATCTCTACCACATTATCCCAAATATCCATTTCCTGAATCTCTGTATTGTGGGTAACCGTGTAAAATTTCATCGTCCTCTGCTTCACAAAGTTATTTAACATTTCGCTAACTTTTCCAACCGTATCCATATCCAAATTGTTAATCGTTTCATCCAAAAAGAGCAGGGGAGTATTGAGATACGACGAAATCGCAAGCATTCGTACCAATTTCAAAATCGTTCTTTGTCCTCCACTCAGGCTTTTTACTTCTCTTTCCCCCTTTTCATCATAAATTTTTGCTTCCAGCTCCAGTTTCTCAGCGGTTTCGGTGATTTTCATTGCAATTTGGTAGTCAACGACCTGTACGAGAAAAGAGTTGATAATCTCGCTTAAAACTGGCAAATATTCATCCAAGGCGATGAGCAAAATCTCTTTGCTTAAAATAGTATACAAATTCGCAAGCAATTTTTCTTGCTGCTGTAAATCTTTTACCAGATTTTTCGTGGCTGTAGCATCCGTGATGAGCTGCTCAATGTCGTGAATGGTCTGCAAGATGTTCGCAAGGGTTTGAAGCTGAGTTTTCAGCTGTTCAGAATGTTGTTCGCTGATGTGCTGTTCTAGTTGTTCAATATCAGCTTTGAGCTTTTGGCTTTTGGCTTGTAGCTCTGCGGTTTGTTGTTCCATATTCTTCAAAGAGGTTTGGAAAGCTGTTTTTTGTTGTTGGTAGTCTTGCAATTTCTGGGTTTCAGCTTCAAGTTTCATAATGGATTGGTCCAATTGATTAATCTGTTTTTGAAGGGTCTCTTTTTGGGCGTATTTTTCTTCTCGGGATTTGTAGTCAATGGCGGTGAGGAAGGTTTTGATATGGTCTATTTGTTGTTTGTATTGTTGAATAGTCTGTCACAACCCTCCTTCTGAAGGAGGGGTAGGGGAGGTTCGTTGGAAAATTTCTTCTATCAAATTTTGTCAACGCTGGTAGTGTAAAGTTTTTAGTCAAGCAGCTTTTGCTCATGCAATATTTTCAATACTGTCATCAACAAAGAGAATATTTTCCGGTTTCTCTTGTAATCAATCGATTAATTTTTCATAAAATTCTTTATTTGGTTTTTCTGTAGTAGTATCTGCTGAAATAAGGATATAATCAAAGCATTGTTCTATGGGCTGTAGTCGTGAATGAATAGCAGAAAGATGATTAGAAGCTATAGCAAGTTTTATTTTGGGAAGTTTTTCAAAGATATTTGTATCTCTAAGTTCGTAAATGTTTTTTATAATATGTTCAACAAATTCTTTGATTTCTGGCTGAGATAGACCTGTTTTGTTTTCTGCCCATTTATAATAGGCATCATTCGTATTGATGTTCCCAAATTGTCTTTCTAAGATTTTTTCTGTTTCAGATAAAGGAAAGTTATTTTCTTTGATGAGAGTTCAAACGAGGTCAAAGACTATCGTAGTGATAGTAACTTTTTCTGTTGACGAACCCCCCGTCCCTTCGGGACTCCCCCCCTTTTGAAGGGGGGTACTAACTACAGCTTCCAACTGTTCAATTTCTGCCTTTAATAAGGATTTCTGTTTTCCCAGCTGGTCAAAATGTTGCTTATTGATGACTTTGATAAACGGACAATTCGCCCCAATCTTCTCACACGAAAAAGCAGCTTGTTCATCAATGTTCACTTCAAAATCAGCCAGTCTCTTTCTTGCTTGTTCCAATTGCTCGATTTTCATTTGCTGATTTTTTGCTTCAAGTGCAAGGTTTTTGAGTTGAAGCTCGGCTTGTTGGATTTGGTTTGCTAGGTCTTTTCAGTGTTCTTTCAGCGTTTGGATGAGAGTATAGAGGTCGGAAAGGTTTTCTGCTTGTCAAATCCCCTCTGGTCGCTCTGCTCCAGCTTCCTTTTTATCAGAAGGAAACGCAATTTTTTGAACGCTTGCCTCCAAAGCTTGTTGCTGTGCATAGAGATTTGCCTTTTCTTGCTTTAACTGCTCTATCTGGTTGGTATCAATGCTTGCAATTTGGCGTTCCAATTGAGTGATATCGGAAATCAGCTTTTTTTGCTCTTGTTCTCGTTTATTGATTTGGGTGGTGTTGTCCGTGATTTGTTTCGTGAGATGGTCTTTGGTGGTTTGGAGGGTAAGGAGTTCTTTCTCTTTCGCCTGTAATTGTTCTTGCAGAGAGAGAAAAAGCTGACTATCGAGTCCGTTAAGCGTGAAATCGTTGAGGGTGATTTGGTCAAGGAACGGCTCGAGTTCGGAGAAAAAAGCGGAGTTTTGCTGCCACAAAGTCTCTTTCGCTCCGAAATCAAGGGGAGCCGCAACTTGTGTTCAGCAAATAGTGCTGGTGAGAGAAAGATAATTTTGATGCAATCCTTTCAAAAATTTTCTTAGTTTCATATCCTGCTGAGATTGGTCTTGTAGTGCTTTCAATTTGTAGGAAATTTCCCTTTTTTTGTCTTGTACCTGTTCTTTGGCCTCATCAATCCCGAGGAGTCCAAAGACGTTTTTGAGGACAGTAAGCCTGTCGGCGGGTTGCATTTCAAAAATATTGTCTGCATCTTGAAGGAGAAACATAGTGCTTAAAAATACAGGCTTTGGTGGGAGAAGTTGGTCGAGGGATTGTTGGAGGTCGGTTTCGTTTTTCATCACGATTTCTTCAAGCTGGAAATCAGGGTTCATCATTAGCTCATTGATGATATTCACATCCCGTTGGAGGGAACTCTGTGTTGATAAGCCCCCTTTTGCCCCGCAGTCCTGCGGGGCTCCCTCCCTCCCACAGTTCTGCGGGACTTCATTACATTTCGCCTTATCAAGGGGAACCGCAATCTGTGAACCATTCGTTGTTGTGAGAGAAAAGAGTTGGCTACTACAGCTGTCTTTGCTTTTCCCCGGTTTCAACATTCTTCTCACTAAGTAGTAATTTTCACCTTCGGAAAAAATCAGACTTATTTCTCCTTCAGTACTGTGGATATTGAGCATATTCCTATTTGCCGTTCTGTACAAGGCATAGGTAGGACCATCGAAAAAAAGGAAACTTTTCCCACTCCCAATTGGTGCTTTGATAAGAAATTTTCCTTGCTCAAACCACAAGGAACATTCCTTTCCTTCAAAGGGTCAAATATTACGGTAGTAGATAGCGTGCAAATCAATCATATCATCCACTATACAAATCTTCTTTTGTTTTTCAATTTGACTTTCCCTAAAGAATTCGTATATTTCCAACAAGCGAGTTTTATTTTTTATCGTTATACCTATGAGAAAACTCTTTTCTTTGGCAACTGTAGGAGTTGTGCTTTTAGCTCTTTCTGGATGTGGAGGAGTAAATGTGGTGGACTACAACGACAAATTAGTACACCTTCAAGAAATCTGCTACGATGCAGAGAGTGAAATGATGAATGAGCGAGACCAAGAAAATTACGGTCAAGTAAAGACGCTGTATCCTACTACCTTAGCTACGTGTACTCAGGCACAAGTTGATTTAGCTGCTACGGACGCTTATGATGGAGATAGTGCGTTGAGAGATGCATTTGATGCAGAATTACAATTAGAAGTAGCGTATCTTCAGAAAATCGGAGAGGCTCTCACGTATTGGGATATTGATGAACTAACCGAGGAGCAACAAACGGCAGAAGATGCACTTTGGCAAGAAATTGATGCTATCGAAACTCAGCTTGCTACTGCATATGAAGTCAGCGAGACTGCACAAAAGGATTTTGCAGCAAAGCACGGATATGAGCTAGAAGACTAATCTCCTACTTTATTCCTTCCCCTATTTTCAGCAATGCATACGCCAGCAATTCCTTATGATATGTATGAATCTCCCCAAGAGGTAGTCATCATTTTGCCATTGGGAGGCGTGAAGAAAGAAAGTATTGCAGTGAAAATCAATGATTATAGAATCCTCATTACTGGCGAGAGAAATAAACCCCAGCTCAAAGAAAGCTGTCTTCCCGTCCAAGAAGAATGCTATCGAGGTCCGATTGAACTTATCATTGATATTCCGCCGCAGGTGTATTTTGATAAAATCCATAGTAAACTTACGCTCGACAACACCCTCCAAATTATTGTCCCTAAAGCTCTCGTGCCAGAAAAAATTGCATTGGAAGTAGAGTATGAAGCGGAGTAAATCTAGCAAAAAATCTGTTCTTCATTGAGCAGGTTTTTCTTTTTTCGAAAAGTTGCAAAGTAAAAAGAGGACATTCCCCATCTTTTAAGATGACTTAGCTCAATAATTCAATGAAGTCAGAAATAGAGATAAGTTTACTAGTGCCAATTTTCTCCACCTTGATGATTTTCTCTTCTTCTAGTTGATGTACATATTTATTGATAGTCTGTCTAGTAACTCCTAATGCATCTTCCTTTTCAAAAAATTACAATCCGCTTGCATTTCTCGCTAAAAACCCTATAATAAAGCTGATGATGCTATCAGCTTTTTTATTTCCTTATCTTCACCTTCCCCGATGAACCTCAGAGACGAACTCGCTGCACGCGACTTACTCTACCAATTTACCGATGAAAAACTCTTTAATCTCTATGACTCAGGAGGTCAGAAATTTTACTGTGGCTACGACCCAAGTGCCGACTCTCTCCAAATTGGACACCTTCTGACCATTGTGGCGGCAGTCAATTTTATGAAAAGAGGCAATACATTCGTGATGGTAGTAGGAGGTGCAACCGGATTTATCGGAGACCCGAGCGGAAAAGATGCTTCTCGTGCCTTTTTAGACGAGACCCAACTTCGCCACAATCAAGAAAGGATTAAAAAGCAGATAGAACAGCTTCTCGAAAATCTGAAAACCATCACCGGCAAAGAGTTTAAATTTGAAGTCCAAAATAACTATGATTTCGTGAAAGAGATGAGCATTTTCGATTTCTTTGCCAACGTAGGAAAATACATCACCATCAATACGATGCTCAGCAAGGAAAGTATCAAAAAACGTATCGAAAACCCAGAATTATCTATTACCTATACCGAATTTAGCTATATGCTTCTCCAAGGTTACGATTTCTTGCACCTCTTCGAACACGATGGCGTGAAATTACAAATCGGAGGTTCCGACCAACGGGGAAATATGGTGACAGGTACCGAAATGATTAGAAAAAAACTCGGAAATGACCAAGAATGCTACGTGATGACCATTCCGCTGATGCTAGACACAACAGGAAAGAAATTTTGAAAATCTGAAGGAAATGCCGTTTGGCTCGACCCGAAAAAAAATAGTCCTTACTCCGTGTATCAGTTCTTTATGAATACGATGGATGCAGATGTTCCGAGATACTTAAAAGCTTTCACGCTGATGGAATTGGACGAAATCGAGGACATCATTCACCAGCATTCCAAGCATCCGGAGCTTCGTTATGGTCAGCAAAGATTAGCATCTTATCTTACGGAAATGATTTTTGGTAAAACTGCTAACCAGCAAGCAGAAAAAATCACGAAAATTCTGTTTGGTTCCAGTGAGACCTTACAAATCATCTCTACAATGACTCCCGCAGAAAAAATTGCTCTCGCCGATGAAACTGGTAGCGTCCACTTAGCAGCTGAAGAAACTAGAATTCTTGAACTCCTTGTACAATCCGAACTCGCACCTTCAAACGGAGAAGCAAAAAAGCTGATACAGTCAGGGTCAATCTTTTTCAATGAAGAGAAAATCACCGACATCAATGCTCTCATCAAAAAATCAGATTTGCCAAATGCTATCGGACTCCTCAGAAAAGGAAAAAAATCGTATAAAACCCTCCTTGCATAAACTGCAAAATAATTTGACAAATGATGGTAAATCGGTTATACTTAGATGAACATTTTTTATCTCCTCTAATAAAAACAAATATGCATTATTACAAATTCTGACTTTTCTTACTCTCTTTATTGGCATTTTGTGCTGTGGGATCTGCTACTACGATACTTAGCATTTCTTTGAATAATAATGCGACTTTTAATACGGATAAAATTTCAAATGTCCATTTTAAAGCAGGAGGGAATGATTTTGGAGGATTAATTCTTTGGCAAAATACGGCTGAGGAAACGAGAAAAATACAGGTAAAAGATAATAATACTGCCATAGGAGAATGTAAACTGAGGGTAGAAGGACTCTATTATAATGCTGAAAGGGGAGAAAGGCTTCGACCTTTAGATGGAAAAACCAGAGAGAGATTCTTTAAAGATCAACTTCTTGATACACAGATGTCAGGGGGACTTTATACCACCTGTTCAGGACTAATGAATGATCAATGGGGGTATGGGATATATGGTCATCTCACCCATACCTATAGTGGTGAAACATATGAGCTAGTAGCAGGACTAAAATATGATTTGCAACCTAACTCTGCAGGCACACCACTACTACAACCACAGCCATCCTTTGGTCCTACGCTCCAGAGATATGCAAACCAGCGACCTTTTGGACTAATCTACGATTATAAGGGAGGATTAGGATTTGTGGGATGTGAGCTTTCTTCCACTGGATTAACAAAAGATATTGTAAATGCTCTTAATTCTTCCTGAATAAATGCTTTATTTACAGGGGAGTTAGAAAATAATCCAATACCTATCGGTGCATTAGCAGGATTAGACTGTACCGGAGCTTCTACGACCAATTCCTTGCTGTTGCTGATGATACAGGGACTCATCGGAATGTCTACTGAATCATCTGCTGGACAACTCCTAGGAAATGAAGCCAACGCCAAACAGCAATACTTCTCTTCCGTAAACCTCAATCAAGCCAGTCTGATTAATACTGCGAAACAAAGAGCCGAAGAGTTGTGTAGAGGAAAGTGGGGTACAGAAGTAGGAGAAATATATTGTGTTGACAGAGCATCAAGGACTTATAATGTTAGTGTTATTAAGGATAAAATTGTGATTGTAAGAAAAGGAAATATTACCTTGAAGGGGGAAATGACATCAAGTAGCAATCCACTCAATATCTTCATTGATGGCGGAAGACTAATTTTGGATATGAGTGGTCAAGTGCAATCATTCGATAAAAATGGATACCCAACTGTATCTGATGCAGTGTATACAGGTATCTATCTCAAGGGAAATTTCATTATCAATGGAATTATGGTAGGTAATGATAATAAACCTGTAGAAAATCAGACTTTCATCCACGGAAAGTTTACTTCCCTCAATACGTATGCCGAACCTAGTCAACAAAGACAGACTCAACTTAATCACTTGCTTAATCCAGAACCTACGACAGGAGAAATTGACCTCAGAGAAGTTTTCAGTCGAAGATGTGAATGGGGAATGACAACTGATGGATTCGGTGCTTGTCCGACAACAGGAGACTTCACCAATTCTCCTCTGATTATCATCAATCAAAATTACCCTTCTAAACTTGTACAATAATGAAACAATTCTTCCTCATTGATGGGTTCGCTTTTCTCTATAGGGCTTACTATGCGTTTCCTGCGATACACAATACACAGGGACAAAATGTGAATGCAGTATTTGGATTTTTACGTATGATGATGAAGCATCGAGGCAAACATCCGGAATATTTTGTGATTGCTCGAGACAGCCCGTGAAAAACCTTCCGCCACGAGCAATTTGAAGACTACAAAGCCAATAGAAAAAAGATGGACGATGACTTCAAAATACAAATTCCAATTATTCATCAAATTATAGAAGAACTACACATCCCTTCCTTAGCAATACCGGGCTACGAAGCTGACGATCTGCTTGCAAGTCTCATCCGAACCCATCACCAGCAGCCTGATGTATCCCTTTCTTTATTCTCATCAGACAAAGACCTCAAACAGGTGCTCACTGATGGCGTTTCCATCGTAGACCCTGTGAAAGACCAGCTCTACCAAAAAGCTGACTTTTTCGCAGAGTTTGGCTTTGAACCACCGTATATTGTAGATTATCTTGCCTTGCTTGGCGATATTGCCGATAATGTAAAAGGTGTTCCTGGTATCGGCGACAAAAAGGCACTTTTCCTCATACAAAAATATCAAACGCTAGAAAATGTCTACGACCATTTAGACGAACTGGATGCAAATATGGTGAGAATTCTCACCGCAGGGAAAGAGTCAGCTTTTACTTCCAAATCGCTCATCCAGCTGGCTCACGTAGAAGTAGCAAACATTCCGTTAGAGACATTCAAACTTACGCTGGATTATGATAATGCTCTGCAAACACTTTGTAATCGCTATGGATTTCAAGGCTTTCGCAAAACGCTCACCGAAATGAAAAAAGAGGCTGAATTGCCTCAACAATTGGGACTATTCTAATGGTCTTCACTTTTTACTGTTGCAACAGATATTGAGCTACTACCTCCGCTACTAAATCGCCCAAGAGCTCTGAATATCCAGAGACAATTTTTTGTAAATCGGTTTCCTTAAAATCTCCATTTTCTCCTAGCATTGCTTCAAAGGGAGCGATTTCTTCAGGTTTCAGAATTCCTGGGATTCTTTCCATCAGTTGCGTTTGAAAAAGCATTTCCAGCATTTCCAAATCTACGGCATTATCCGAACCAAGTTCAGTCTCTAAATAGTTGAGGGCTTCCTTCACGGTAGTAAAAGGTTGTTCCATTCCTTCAAAGTTAAAAATAAAATTAGGCTGCCAAATCGAAGGCCTTATCGTTTACTTTTTTGTCCTCTCTTATGGTAGTGTATGCTTCTTTCAATTTGTATGCTACAGTAAGTTTTGCAAGTCCAGCTTTGTTGGGTTGTCCTGTCGTAGGGTCTTTATCTTTGTCGGTGAGTTCCATACTTTCCACAATTTCTGCCACTTCTTTATCTAAATTTTTACGAGGTAATCCAGACCACAAGAGTCCTTTATTTCTCCAAGCTGATTTTACTCGATTAGTCAACCTATTGTTGTTTACCCAGTTTTTTGATTTAATCCCTCTGAGATAATTGACAATTCTGACAGCAATTTCTCTGGGAGACCCATTGAATTCTTTCTTGATTTTTGCAATTACGTGCAATACATATCTGTACGTATTAGTAGTTCGTTTGGTTTTCAAGACTTCACCCATCACATTAGTTTGTGCATCCATTCTGTCCTTCATCTGGTCTTTGGACAGTCCATCAGGATGTTTATTTACATATTGCTGTTCCCAATCGGCAAATTCGTTGGCTCCTACTTGAGTTTTTAGCTGGTCAGAAAGTAAAGTAAAAAACTCTTCCACGGTAATATTTTTATTTTTCGCAATCTCTGTTTTGAGCTGTTCTTTGAATTTTCTCATTTCAATACGGTCATTAGTCTGTATTACTAATTTAGAAAGCAGAAATACTGCCTTCCCTACGAGTTCAGGGTGGGTATTCTCCAGACTTTCTACCGTATGTCCTTTCAATCCTTTTAGTTGTTTGCTATCTGACAAAAGAGTATCAACCAAATCACTTGCCGTATTTCTGGCAAGTTGTTTTGATTGGGAGTCTGTCTCACGGTCGATAAAGTTCCTAGTATTTGGATTCAACATAGTTGTGTAAAGAGAGAATAAAGAACCTTATCTAATAATACACAACATAGGGAATTTTGTCAACTTTTTACAGACTTTTTTTATACAATCATCTTTCTTAATTGCATAAAATCCGTCTTCCCTGTTCCCAATAACGGGATTTCGTCCAACAAAACAACCTCGCTAATTTTCACGAGATTAGAAATGCCTCTTTCGTGCAAATAAGCATTAAGTTGAGATACTTCTAGCAGTTTAACGCTAAACACCACAAATTTCACACTTCCATCGTTATACTCTTTCGCCTCCAAAGCGAGGACTGCTTCGGTCTCTGACCCATACTTTTCGAGTAAAACGCCTTCAATCGCAGGGAGAGAAACCATTTCTCCAGCAATTTTTACAAACCTTTTCAACCTTCCCGAAATATGGAGAAACCCCTCTTGGTCTAAAAATCCCAAATCTCCTGTCTTGTAATATCTTTTCTGTCCAATCATCTGAAACGGTGACTCCAATTTCGGGTCTAGATAGCCAGTAAATACAAATGGTCCTGCTACATAAATCATTCCTTCCTCTCAAACATTTGCTTCTTTTTCCGTAGTTAAATCTAGAATTTGTATCTCTGCTCCTTTGATGGGGAGTCCAACCGTTCATTTTTTTGTCTTTCCGCCTTTTTTGTAAGGGTTTACTGCGATGACAGGACTACATTCGGTGATTCCATATCCTTCCAACAGCACAGCGTTCGGTGCTTTCGTTGCAAATAAATGAAAAAGTTCTTCAGGTGCTTTTTCTGCTCCTACCACAGCTAAATGGAGACTAGAAATCTGATCGTGTTTCGCAATCGTGCAAATCCCTTTCAAAAAGGTTGGTGTCGCAGTCAACACCGTTGCCTTCGTATGTTGAACTAAAGTAGCCAGCAGAGCAGCATCATTAGGGTCGGGAGTATACACCGTACGAATACCACTGATGAGCGGAAGAATCGTATTCACCGTAAATCCGAAACTATGAAACGGTGGCAGAAACGCAAGCAAAATATCTTGAGCCGTGATTTCTAGCAAAGCAGTAGCTCCGAGCAAATCGTGAAGCAAATTTTGATGAGTAAGCTCAACCGTTTTTGGTAAAGCTTCACTTCCCGAGGTAAAGAGAACTACAGCGACAGCATCCAGCTTTTTCGGAATGTTAAAAAGCAGGGTTTTCACCAACGCTTTCAATTTCTGTCCGAGCGAGACCTTTTTCAAAAGCTCTTCAAAAAAGGTCATTTCATATTTCTGGAGTCGTGGGGTTTGGATTTTTTTGAAAAAAGAGCCTGCCGTTAAAATCACAGATATCTCCTGACTTTTCACACAATGAGCAAATGCCTCTTCCGATTGCGTCCAGTTGAGCATCACGGGAATTTTCTCTGCCAGATAGCACGCGATGATGAGCAAAGACGTTGCAGACAGTGATGGCAGCAGTATTGCAACACGTTTCCCCGGAAAGGTTTTTAGAATATCTGCTATGAGATACGCTTTAATCAAAAAATCTCTCGCCGACTGTACTCCAAACAGTTGGTCATAACAGACCGATTGCTTACCCAGCTTTCTAAAACTTTTTTTGAGGAGCGTTAAAATAGTCGCATCTTTTTTCACCTCTTGCTTAAGCCCAGTGTAAAGCAGTCCATTTTGTTTCCCAAATATCCAATCGCACGGTTTCAATTCCTCCACATAAGGACTTTTTCCCATCGCCATCAATACCACATCTCCCACGGCTTTCAGGTCGAGGAGGGGAGGATTGGACGCTCCAGTAAACGCAGATGCGACGCTACTTTTTAGTTCTGCCATATCCAGACTATCAAAATACAGGTCCAACACCAAATTTGTCTCCAAACTCAGGTTCCCAGAAAACTCTGGTTTGATACTTCTGATTTTCTCCTCTATAAATGTAAACGTGTCTTTGGGATATTTCAGCGTAGAATAATCTACTTTCTTCCTCAAGGTATCCAAAGCTCCCTCAATCTTCGTGGGTGCGTAATGATGCAGTACTGTATTGTACCATCGTAATCCTGAAAGATAATGAATTTGCTCTTCTCCTTGAGCGTTATAGTCTTTTTCAAGCTGTACATTGAAATAGTCTAGTCCTTCCTTTTGGGCTTCCATTAGTTGTTCAGTGTTATCTGAAAGCTGAATACTGACCTTTCTTTTAGGTGTAAAGATAAAAAAATTAGCAAGGAAAAATCGGAGTCCTTTCCAGAGAAATATCGTAAATGACGGATGTTTTCCATTCCAAGCAAACGAAGAACGAGACCCCCAGAGTCAACGAATAGTTACGGTAATACATTTCGTCCCTTTCGGAGCGTGCTGTGCTGCATAAAACGCAGCTTTTTTCCCAATGATGGACTGATACCCTTGCCTTGCTAATTCTCCTTGGGGATAGAGCAACACGTGTTCCCCACGTTCCAAGGCTTCAGACAGTTGCTGCATCATCTTTTCGGCATCTGCTTCCGTTCCTTGGTCGTGGTCAAAGACTTCTACCGGGATGGCTTTCACCAGCTTAAAAAGTGGTTTAAGCAGGGGATTATTATAAAAAGATTTCGTAGCCACCGGATGGAGCCAAAGCTTTTTCCTGAGAAACGCATAGATCAAAAGAGGGTCTACCAATGCCACGTGAGCGGGGAGGACTAGATACGGTCATTTCTCATCTAAAAGTTCCAATCCTTTAATCTCTACGTGATAACGAAACGAGAGCAATCGGCGAAAAAAACGAGAAATAAGTGCTGTCATAGAAGGAATAAAGAAATAAAATACCCTTTTTCTATACGAAAGCTTTCTGAAATAGCAAGTTGTTTTTAGTTTTTTTGGTGTTCTCTACTTTTTTTTGATTCTGACTTGACTTCGACGAGAAGATTCGTATAATAGAAATGCAGATGGAAAAGAGTTTCTACTACTTATAACAAAACGAATATAAATCTAAAAAAAACCAAAATTATGAGTACAATTAGTCTTATTTTTATCGGGGTTCTTATTTTTATCGGGGTTCTTATAGGTTTTTACCTAATTCCCCTGGCTGTTTGTGCATTATTAGCAAGGTTAGCTACTATAACCTTAGAATATGAGACCAAAAGGTTTCATAGCACTCCCAGCTTTATCATCTATTGTAAGTCTACAATAGCTAATCCTAGGAGTTTGTGGGAAGGGGTGTTTTCTACTGTGGCATTTATTCCCGTGTATAACATAGTATATGCTGGTATAGGAATAATAGTCATTGGCTGTTACCCAATTTGGCTAATAGGTGTCATAATGGTTTCGGCTTTGGTATTGTTGTGTAAATTCATACAACAAACCTATAAATTGTTATGTAAATTCATTCAACAAACCTATAACAAGATTAATAGGTTTATGAATGAATGAAAAAAATTAGAATCCGCTCTCTTATTGGCAAGCGGATTCTCTCGCTTTGGGAGGCTGGCATAAGTTGTCAGTCTTTTTTGATTAATTGTGGGTATGTAAATATATAACAAATATCTTTATATGATTGCAAACACATTATTAAAAAAACCCTTGATATATATATCAATCATTAAACAAAAACTATCTTTTACTTTTTTTACACTTTCTTCTATGAAAAATTTTTTCTTAAAATCCCTCGCAATAGGGGTAGTGGCAATTTGAACGGTAGCAGGAATTTATGCCCTGAGTGTTCCCGGTACGAGTAGTGGACCTCTGTGGAGCCTTAGAGCCTGACAGAATGCCAATCAACTGAAAGCAGAAAACTGGGAAGCTCTCTTGACCTATGTAGAGAACCTCAAAGATACCGTGGATACCCTTTCTGGAAAACTCGCTACGCTCAAAGAAGGAACAGGTATGGAAACCCAACAAGATCAGATACCACTAGGGACAATTATTGCAGTAAGAGGTTATGCGGCTTCTAAAACTGAAATGAACGCAAAGGGATGGGCTCTTTGTGATGGGAGTGCGATTTCCTCCCAAGTAGTAGATGCAGATATGGGTGGTGCCACTCCAAATTTGGCAGGAAGGACGCTAGTGGGAGCAGGTACCATAGACTCTGCTACATTTTCCCTCGGAGCGGAGAGCTATACCTACAATTTTATCCCTCAGGTTGGTGAGGTGAGGCACGAACTTTCCATAGCTGAAATGCCATCACACTTCCACTATGTTGTAGGTGCATATGAGGAGGGTTGATGGATTAGCGAGAACAGAAACTATGCTATATCCGATTTTAACAATAATACTGCTGGGACAAATGAATATATGTATCATTTAAGAGCAGTAAATACTTCATCATCTACCGCTAATGCAGGTAAATCAAGCAATGTAGGAAGTGGAGCACTTAGCAATAATATGCCACCTTTCTATGTTGTAGAGTATTATATTAAAGTGAAAAATCAGAACACTACTACCTCTGTCTCCGATACGTATTATCGATATGAAGGTAGTTATGGGGGTTGTAGTTGAGTTGGTACCATATGTCAAAAAACCAGAACGGTACAATGTAGACGTTCTTCTGATGGGACTCAGGTAGAAGATAGTTTTTGTCCTAGTCCCAAACCTGATACTTCTACTTCCGAAGATTGTGTGTGAGCCTGTGGCAATGGTGGTTGAGGTGGTTGAGGATGTTTCATCGCTGGTACACAAATTCTGATGGCAGATGGCTCTCTCAAAGCGATAGAAACGATTACCACAGGGGACCAGCTCATGGGGGCTCATAGCATCAATACGGTACTCATTCCGCTCAAAATCAAATGGGCTAATCGTCCTCTCTATGCTATCAATGATAGTGCATACTTTGTGACAGAGAGCCATCCGTTTATGACTACCCAAGGATGGAAAGCCATTGATGTAGTAGCAGCCAAAAAAGAAAATCCTGACTTGGAAATCACACCGTTGGTAGTTGGAGACGTTCTGATTACTGTAGATAATGGGCAACAGCTTGTAGAAAGAATTTCCATACAAACGCTCCCTTGGACGAGCTTTGTATACAACTTTATGATAGATGGAGACAATACTTACTATGCTAATGGATATCTGGTTCATAATAAGCAAGACGCCGAAGAATATTATCAATAATAAAGTTAAAAGAGCAACACGATTGCTCTTTTTTCTGTAATTTCTCTTGCAGATGATACATCAATAGTTATATTCTTCTTATTTGGAACTCCTGCAGCTATTTAGATGAAACTATAGAATGTATATGCCTACTCCCGTCCTTTTTGACCTCGACCACCTCCAACCGCGAGCTAAAGCTCACCAGCTCCAACCTTTCAAACTCAAGCAGATTTTTTTTGAACTCTTCAAAAATCAGAATATCCACCGGGAAGAAATGTCCACCCTCTCAAAAGACTTAAAAGCTGACCTCGCGTCCACATTCACCCCTCTATCATTAACCGTTCAAGAAACCGTAGAAGCCGACGAAACTACAAAATTTGCCTTCCAAACCCACGATGGACACGTAGTTGAAGCGATTCTAATGTTCCACCGACAGGATGAAAAATATACTACCACTTCCTCTCGTTGAAAAGTCCCTCCCTCTCCCTCTACCAAAGGGGGCAAGCTAAATCGTATCACGCTTTGCATCTCTTCACAAGTCGGTTGCCCAGTGAACTGCCTCTTCTGCGTAACGGGGAAATTGGGATTTACGAGAAATCTCACACGAGATGAAATAATCAGTCAGATTTTATACGCTAATCGATACATCAGGCAGCGTTTCGGCAAAAAAGACGATGGCACGCTTCGAGCCGTCCGCAACGTCGTCTTTATGGGAATGGGTGAACCCTTGCTCAATTACGACCACGTTCGCTCCGCCATTCAAATGATGCTCGCCCAAGACAGACTTTCGCTGGGAAAAAGACATGTCACGATTTCCACAGCGTGAATTATTCCAGGGATTAAAAAGCTGATTATTGACGGTATTGACGTAAAACTCGCTATCAGTCTCCACGCTCCCAATCAATCGCTCAGAAATCGCTTAATGCCTATCGCCAAAGCCTATCCGTTAGAAGATTTGATGACCACCATTGATGAATACGTTCGTGCCACCGATAACAGAATTTTTTACGAATACATTATGATAAAAGGGACAACAGACACACCAGCATTAGCTCACCAACTCGTTGCTTTATTGCATTGAAAACTTGCCCACGTTAATCTCATTCCCTACAATGCAAATCCCGTCATCGACTTGCAAGAGTCAGACGTGAAGAGTATCCAGCTTTTTAAGCAAATTCTAGAAAAAGGCTGACTGACTGTCACCGTTCGCGAGTCGCTTGGACGTGAGGCGAAAGGTGCCTGCGGTCAATTGGGACGAGAAAAAGTGCAAGAAAAAAGTTTTAGTTCGTAAAAAAGATACGATGAAGTATAAACCTAATCCCAACACTCCGGAGTATAAAAAGAGAATGGCAGGCTTATGAGTCCGCTTTGAGCCGGAACAGCGACTTGAAAAAGAGAAAAAAACTTGGCGGTCACTAAAAAATCGTATCAAGGGAGTCTTAAATGGTCATCCATATTGGACTCCTAATAAAAATTTTATCAAAGATTTACGGTATGTTTTTACTTGGAAATGAGATGATGAAAAAAAATAAAAAACGCTGTTAAGAAATCTTAACAACGTCTTTTGAAAAAAGATATTTTTTAATTTATTTTTTGCAATATTGCAAAAAATATTATACAGATATATATATCTAAAGTCAAGCCAAAATTCTAAGAAAAATTTTACTGCTGCGTACTTTCCGTAATATCCACATTCTCACTCTGCAAAGTCCCTTCATTTCCAGAGGAAGAACTCTCTGCTTCATCGGTGTCGGTAGTCAGACTTTCTACTTCTTCTTGTGTATATTCCGCTTCAACTCTTTGGATTTCTTCATCATTAGCTTCCACAGCTCCAACATTCTCTGTCGTTAAAAGATTTTCTGCTGCGGGGAGGGGAGTAATTGGTTCAGAGAGGGTCATTGTTGAAGAAGGAGTTCAAAGTAAAATATCATTAGGGATGTCGTTTTCGTTTGCCTTAATCATCGCAAAGTAGCAAGCAAGGACAAAGAAATACAGACAAATGCCTCGAATACTAATTTTGAAAAGTCTGGCTTTCCTGTTAATAATCTTCACATTCTCCTGATAAGAAATCTTCAGCGTCGCCAGCGTGTCTTTTCTCACGTCTTCAATCTTTCCATCAGGTCGGAAGTCATCGGTCTGAGCTTCAATATTCGGTCCATTGTAAAAGGGTCTGCTTTGTAAGATATTGATATACAGAATAATCACTATTGCTCCAATCACTAAGGCAAGAAGCATTAAAAATCAGCTTTTATCCGTCGTATCAAATTTCCGATTGAGAAAGAAATTAATAATAAAGTATCCCTCAATAGCTCCAGTCAAGGTGAGAAATCGTTGTGCTTTCTGGTCAATCCGATTGTAGTGAGAGTAATGAAGATAGAGGATTTTCCAAGCACTATCAATCAAATACTGTTCTACTGCTTGATTACATTCAGGAATTTTTGTTGGAGGGATGAGGTTTTGGAGATTTTCCATACAAAACAGCAAAAAAATAAAACTACACCAATGAGAATAAAAAAACATCATGCATTTTCAAGAGCTTTATGCTAAGGCGTCAGGTTGCCAGAGGGGTGCAATGACGATACTCTCCTACCACCAATACAGCGTCCCTACCACATATACACTCAACGCTAACATCAGCAATCCAACAATCAGATGAATGAGCCTGGTATTTTTATTCTTAAACTGCCCAATCTTTTCTGCAGTGCTATATCCCAGTCCCACTAATAGGGCAATCACTACCATCGGCAAAACGAAAATCAAATTGTACACCGTCAGATAAATGTATCCCCAAAGGTTCAACGTCTGACTTTCAGCACTTAAATATCCCAAAATCGTCAAATAGGGTCCAGAAGAGCAGGGGAGAAGAAAAAGGCTGACAATAACCCCAATGGCAAATGCTCCCCACGGAGAAACGACCCCTTTAATAATTTTCATCATCAGAGGTCTCCGTGAATAGGGCACTTCCATCACAAATCCCTTTCCATATCGAAAGAAATCCTTCAAATTTGCGAGAGCCACGAGAAAACCGACAATTCCTACAATCCACTTGAGTCGAAAGAGACTTTCGAGATTTCCTAGCAATTGGAGTACACCCATTCCGAGCAGAAAATACGTGATAAACACCGCTAAAGCAAAGAGTATCCCCGCCAATAGCGTTTTCTTTTTATCGTTCGTTTTACTCAAAATCGTCGTTAAGAGTAGAAGCATTACCGCAAACGCACACGGATTGATACTATCCCCCAGTGCAGCGAGACTTAATGGTCAGAAAAAAGCAAGATGTTCCATTGGTGTTGGGGTATATAAAGAGGATGTAGGGACGCGTCATTAACGTATCCAAATCCGACGAATCCGACGGCAGAGGTTGCCGATAAAATCATTCGTGCTGTTCTAAATCTATGTATCTGTCTGCACAGTCAGATTTCTAATTTCTTGTTCCAACTCCTTAAAATGAGCAAGCACTTTGTCTTCTCCAATCAGAGAGGACTTTCCCCCATCGGGAGCCGTGATAACTACGGTTGGAGTAGCAATAGAAGTAGTAGGTTCTCCTATCTTTTCAAAGTCAGCAAAAAGGTCATCCCTATTGGCTTGATTTTGAGCGAGAGAAACTTCTTTGGGAACAATAGTAATCCATAAATCTACTCAACTTTTTTTGAGATAATCTTCAACATTTTTACAGTGAATACAAGACTGCCCATAGTAATACGTGTAAAGATTCTCATTGATTTTTTGCCCTTCTGCAGGTGCGGCAACAGCCGTGGAGGTTTCCACATTATTTCCTTCATCAGGATTTGGAGCGGTAGGACTACAGGCAATCAGAAAAAAAGGCAGACTAAAAAGCAGTCCAGAGAGTCAGAGTTTTTTAAGATCCATTGTTTACAAGAGGTTAGAACAGATAAATATACCTTGGGGGTAGGTAGAGAATACTCATCTCATAAAAAAATGCAAGCAAATGTTTTGATTTTTTTTTATTTCTGAATATACTTGAGTATATTTATTTATTCACCCACAAAATACAATGGCAAATCTTAAAAAAGTCCAACAAGTCGTTCAAGACATCAAAGACATCAAAATTCAAGGGGCGACCAACATCGCTAAAGCAGCTTTTCAAATCCTCATAGACGAACTCGCTCAGCAAAAATTCACGACCGTGGGAGAAGTCCAAGAATTTCTCCTTCCCGCAATGGACTTCCTCGAAAAAGCTCGTCCTACGGAACCGATGATGTTCAACGGAATGTCTTATATTAAAGATAAAACCCAAAAAGCAAGTAAGGAAAGTAATATCTCTTGTCAGCAGTTTTTATCCATTGCTGCTTCAGCAGCAAAATGCTATCTGAGAATGATTACCGATACCGCTCACAAAGCTATCGAAAATGGAGTTGGAATTCTGAATTATGGAGATAGTGTACTTACCCATTGTCATTCATCTTCCGCAATCAAAACCATCGTGGCCAATAAAGCGGGAGGCAAAGATTTCCTCGTATATAATACCGAAACTCGTCCGCTCTATCAAGGGCATAAAACGGCAAAAGACTTTTTAGCAGCGGGAATGAAAATCACGATGGTAGTAGATAGCTCTGCTCCGTTCATCCTAGATAGAAACGACCCATTTGGATTGGATATTGATGCGGTGATTATCGGTTGTGATGCCATCAAACTCAATGGAGACATTATCAATAAAGTCTGAAGTTATAGTATCGTTCGTGCTGCTTTTGACAATAAAATCCCTGTGTATATCGCAGGAAACCTCTTGAAAACTGATGTACATAATAGTATCAAAATAGAAACCAGAAGCGGAAGCGAAGTACGAGAGGATAGACCTGAAGGGATAGATATTATCAATTTTGCTTTCGACCAAGTCCCTGGAAAATACCTGACAGGAATTATTACAGAGTTTGGAATCATCAAACCCAGCGAAGTTCGTAAAACAGTAAAAAAAGAATATCCACGGATGAAATAACTTCTGTAACAGTTTTATATCATATTTTTTTACAGATGAAAGATGCCCTTATCGACACAGAAACTCCTTTGTTTCTCCATATAACGGCAGCTATGGAAACTGTAAAATCTTCCTTAGTAGACGTTTTATCCAAAGCCGACGATGAGGAAAGACAGCGATTTGAGAATGATATAGCAAAGTTCAAAGAAAGGGAAGTTATATTCTACAATATCATCCTCTCCCAACTGACAGAACGGTTTGGACCTTCCAATGCAGAAGCATTCTATCTTTATTTTGATATTGATGAAACCATAGCTCATAATAACCGTGGACTGACCTGAATAGATAAAGAGGAAATTAGACCTGCTCTAAGTGTAGTATTACAGGATATACAAGCTGCATATCCTAACGTACATTTTGGTATTTGTTCTAGTAGAGCCCAGCGTTTCATTGATGAGTTTATCCAAACCTATCCCGAATTCGGATTTGAAGTTTGATATTCTTCTCGTGAGTTCAATCCTCAATATCACCCTTTAGATAACTCTTGGGGGATTAATTGCAGTATGGGGCATTATAATAAAGCTCTAGCAATGATAGAAATTAGAGGAGACCATCCTAATGCGATACTAGTAGATGATATCATTGAGCAACCGTTTATTGATAAAAAAATGGGAATTCCTGTAAAAGAAGCTAGCTTTCGAGGATACCCCTATCCAGAGGTATAATATTTGTTCACTGACGTAGTAATCAAATACAACAAAAAAACTCACTATCCTAGAAACGGAATAGGTACCGCTCGGAAAACGCTGAGGTCTTTTACAATAATCACCACTCCCAAAAGCAGCAGCAAGTAGAAGAATAACGTATTTACATACCCTTCATACTGAAAATACTTCTCTGGTTTCCAGCGGAAAATGGCTTGCAATAAAATTCAAATACCTCTCCCTCCATCCAATGCCGGAATAGGCAATAGATTGAAAATCGCTAACGCCAGCGAAATCATCCCTGCAAACGCCAAATAAGCCATTCGTCCACCCATCTCGTACATTATTTCACCCATCTTTACCGCTCCCACCGGTCCCGCAAGTCATTGAAATGCTTCTTTCGTTTTTTCTCCGTTGAAAGAGAAGAGTCCTTTTCCGAGTTTCCCAAGGGCAGTCATCGTTAAATTTCGCTCTGCCTTGATTTCGTGGAGCCCAGCTTTCATCGCTCAAAGAAATCAGAATTTTATTACGTTGATTTCGAGGTCTGAATTTGGTGCGATAGTAATTCAGAGTTTACAGTCTTTGTCTAGGCACGTAAAGTCTTGAACTCGACTCGCAGGACTCGCATTTTCACGCGTTAGAGCCAACTGAGCCGTTCCGTCAGTCTTTTTCAAGAGCTCAGAAAGATTTCCTATACTCACATTTTCCCCATTCACCTGCATCACCACATCTCCAGCACGCAAGCCAATGGTTGCCGCTAAAGAGTCAGCCATCACCTCTTGTATTACTACTCCAGGTTTGATATCTCCCGTTGCAAACCCTTCCGCTTTCAAAAAGTTGAGACTTGGCATCAAATAGCTTTCACTCTCCAAAGGGCTCGTTCCCAAAGGCTTCGTACCGTATCGAAAAAGGAACGTAAAAATCACCCACGCTGTCAGCAAATTCATTGTCACCCCTCCCACAATAATCAGCAGCTTTCTTCGTAAATTAGCAGAAATAAAGCTGTCTTTTGCGTGGAATTCATCGGGATTTGACGGGTCATCTCCTTTGAGTGCACAAAATCCTCCCAAAGGGATTCGATTAAACGTATAGTTTGTCCCAGATTTGTCAGTATGGAATGTTCAGATTTTTGGGGGAATTCAGATACCAAACTCTTTTACTTTCACTCCAGTCGCCTTACTGGCTCGAAAATGTCCGAGTTCGTGTAAAACAATGAGCGTCATAAACATTACAATTCCGATAATAATTAGTAAGAGAGTCATCCATACAACATAAAAATAAAAACATTTGTATCAGCATATGAAAGTCTCCACGAAAAACAAGTCTATTTTCCCTTGCAATTCATCAGGAAATACCTAAAAAAGTACTGTTATAACCTTCTTTTCTAAAAAGAAAAACAGCACCATCCAAAGAAAATGCTGCTTCCTCCCGATACTTCGGGTGCATAAGGTTCTATCACACGAATATATTATAGTTATTTTTTTGCATTTGTCAACTAAAAGTGCTTTACTTTTCTAATGAGATTAGCAACTATGGACAAAGCCAGACAACAAATTTGGGAACAGCTCAAAGATGACATCGGAGAACTCAGTGAAGGACTACAACAACTCCTGACCAAAGGAGCAGAAAAGGGGAAAATCCAAGAAGAAGATATTATTGCCGAAATTGACGATATGGAAGGGAATATCAAAATTCTCGAAAAATTTTACGATTTGGCAGAAAAACTTGGTATTAAAATCATTACTATCGAAGAAGTCCTAGAAGTCGAAGCAAAAGAAGTAAAAAAAGACTCCAAACTGGGAAAACTTTCGCTCTACGGCGGAGGAAAAGCAGATACCTTAAATGACAACCAGCACAAAGACTTTATCAAACTCTATTTCAATGATATTTCCAAAATCCCTCTCCTTACCCCCGATGAAGAAAAGGATGTTGCGAGAAGGATAAAAAAAGGAGATGAAGCAGCGAAACAGAGACTCGTGGAGGCAAACCTCAGGCTTGTTATCTCTATTGCCAAAAGATACTTTGGAGGGAGGCTTTCATTTTCTGACCTCATTCAGGAAGGAAATATTGGACTCATTAAAGCAATTGAAAAATTTGACCCCGACAAGGAATTCAAATTTTCGACCTATGCGACCCGATGGATAAAACAGTCTATTACAAAAGCGATTGCCGATATGAGCAAACACGTACGTATCCCCGTGCATTTAATTGATGAAATTAATTCTTACAATAAAACCTACCAGCTCTTATTCCAAAAACTCGGGAGAGAGCCAACGAGCAAAGAAATCTGACAAAAACTTGGCTTTCCTATCAAAAAGATTAAAAAACTGGAAGAAGTTATTTTTGGGAATGTCTCACTAGACCGTGAAGTAGGCGATGAAGGAAGAGACACACTTGCTGACCTCCTCGAAGACGCCAACACCATGAGACCTGACCAACTCGCTGAAAGAAATACCCTTAGACAAAATTTAGACCAAATTCTCGGAATGTTGGATGACAGAGAAGCAAAAATTGTGAAAATGAGATATGGGATAGATGGACCAAAATACACCTTAGAACAGGTAGGGGAGGAGTTTGAAGTCACTAGAGAACGCGTGAGACAGATTGAGCAAAAAGTAATCCAAAAGCTGAAAGAACACCAAGGTCTCCAAAAAATGCTAGGAATAGAAGACGATATCGAGAAAATGGAAAACGAAGAAATCAAAAAATCTAGAAATAAAAGAGCAAAAACGGGAATGAAAGATTACGATGAAGACGAATATGGAGAAGGATATTATTCAGATGATGAGGAATATGGGTTTGATAATAACTATACAGATGACGACGAATAATCGTCATCTTTTTTTACTCAAATCTCAATGCTTCAATAGGTTTCAAATTTGCAGCTCTCTTTGCTGGCAAAATTCCTGCTAATACTCCCACTAATAAGGTAACCGTAAATGCAATAAGCATCACATTAGTAGTAATTTGCATACTTAGTGCTCCTCCTCCCCCCATTCCTCCTCCCCCCATTCCGATACCTAAATTATTCACAATATACTGCACTAAAAAGCTAAATCCCAAAGAAAATAATCCTCCCACAAAGGTAATCACTATTGATTCAATGAGAAACTGTTGAACAATATCTTTGTTCAAAGCTCCAATCGCTTTCCTAATTCAGATTTCTCTGGTTCTCTCCGTCACGGATACTAGCATAATATTCATCACCCCAATTCCTCCCACGAGCAAAGAAATCCCTCCAATAGCTCCCAAGAAAATGCTGAACATTGCCATCGTGGAATTCAAAGAGTCTCCCATAGCAGCAGTAGAGGAAAGCGTAAATCACGCTAAATCCAGATGACTTACATTATATTTTCTGAGTAAAAAATATTGTACTCTTGCAATTCGTAAGGCATTATTAGCCTCTGCAGGGAGTTTAATCGTGATAGCGGAAATTTTCGTATTTCCAGCGACCTTTTGTCGATATGTAGTAATAGGGATAAAGACCATTCCAAAAACACTTGCATCTTTTAACGTACCAATGACGGTATATTCTCTATTATTATACGAAACCTTCTGTCCGATAGGATTTGTATTAGGAAATAATCTATCTGCAATATTCTTGTTAATGACGATGACTTCAGCACCATTATCTACATCTGACTGATTAAAATTGCTCCCTAAATTCAGAGAGAGTCCCATTTTCTGGATATAATCAATCGGAACCCCCGCGAAAGAACTCATTTCACTAGTATTCCCGTATTTAATTTGTCCCATTGATGTAGTTCCGTAGGTCACAATTCCTGAGAATTCAGGAAAAGCCTCCTCTATCTCTTTAGCCAATTCTGGCGTCAGCGTAATAGCTTTTACATATCCTTTTACATTGTCATTCGTATAGGTTGTATATCCTCCTTGGGTCCCCAGAGTAAGATTGTTATTAATCAGGCTCGCCATCTCTTTTTTGATATTTTCTTGGACTCCTGCACCAATTGCCATCATAATAACAACACTAGAAACCCCAATAATGATTCCTAGAATACTTAGGGAGGAACGGAGCTTATTGGTAATTATTGCACCTCGAGCGTCTTTGAGATAAGAAAGAAAGGTCATCACAGATAAGGGAAATGATAAAACAGAGATACATCTACAACATTACTCTTCGTCTACGAAAAGTCCGTCTTTTATTCTAATCATTTTTTTTGCACTAGAACCAATATTGGTGTCGTGGGTAATCAAAAGAATGGTTCTGCCTTCTTCTGTGTTCAGCTTTCTGAAAAGAGCCAATACTTCTTCGCCTGTCTTACTGTCCAATGCTCCCGTCGGCTCATCAGCCAGCAACAGCCCTGGATTCGTCACTAACGCACGAGCGATACACACCCTTTGCTGCTGCCCTCCAGAAAGTTGATTGGGTAATGCCTCCAACCTATCCCCTAATCCTACGGTAGTTAACGCAGCAGCAGCTCTCTCTTTTTTTTCTTTTGCACTTATCCCGATATATCAGAGCGGCAAAGCAACCTGCTCCCACGCGGGCATCCTCTTGAGTAGATTGTACCCTTGAAAAACAAATCCAATCGTAGACCTACGAATCAATGACCAATCATCTTGCGTCATTGCTTCTACTTTCTTGCCACGCAGAAAATATTCTCCGCTACTGGGCACATCCAGCAGTCCTACAATGTTCATAAGTGTTGATTTTCCACATCCTGAGGGTCCCATAATGGAAATGAAGTCTCCATCATCAATGATTAAACTTATTCCTCTCAAAGCATAGACAGGCTCCATATCACTGCCTCCATAGGTTTTCGTGATATTCGCCAGTTTGATAAAGTGGTCGTACGTAGTATGAGACATCGTATTAAGTATAAATAACTAAAGATTATCCTCTAACCAAAAACTATTCTCCTCCTCCTATTCTTACCGTTGGCCAATTCCTCCACCTGCACCTGCACCTGCACCTCTTCCTGCACCTCTTGTACTATTCTGTTGGAGTGCTTGCTGCTCTTCGGAAGCCGTAGCTCCCTGCTGAGGAGAGAGCCCAGCATCGGTCATTCCTTCAGTAGAGATATACATCGCTCTAATTGTATCGCCTTTATTAACTCCACTGGTGATTTCTGTGTTGGTAGTATCGGCAGCTCAGAGTACTACAGGCTGGTCAATCCAAGTCCCTCCTTTTAGGAGTTTAACAACATTTTGTCCATCTTTTCTGGAAATAGCCTGATTAGGTACTACCAAAACATTTTTAGTCTGAGCGGTAATAACTTTTGCATTTCCTCCCATTCCTGCGAGAATTACTTCATCAGGACTACTCTTTTCAAAGATAACGGTCACTTCATAGGTTGTAATCCCTGCACTCGAAGCAGGTACGGTATTGATTGCACTGATAATACCACGATAATGGGTAGTTGGGTAGGCATCCAAATAGACCACTACCTCCATATTCTGCTTAAGTTTTACGATATCTACCTGTTCTACAGAAAGCGTCATTTCTAGGACATTATTATTTTCTACGTAGATGTACTTTGGGGTACTATTAGAAGAATTAGAGACACTATCTCCGACCTGAATATCCATTTGGGTCACCACTCCATCAAAATTCGCTTCCAATTTGTAGTCTACATATTTATCCAACAGAGAGTTCAAAGAATTCTGTCTTTGGGTGATGGTATTTTTTGCTTGTTTAATTTTGCTTTCGTTGAGCGACTCTCCTTTCTGGATTTTTGCGATATTTCTCTGAACGGTATCAATATTGTTAGCTAAATCAGCTTTTTCTTTTTCTTGTTCAGCACGTTTTACTTCCACAGACAGTTCAAGTTTTTTGAGACTGGTTTTTGCTTTTTCTCGACTCGTATACGCTTTTTCCATCTTGAGCTTCGTATCTTCCAGAGAAGTATCTTCTTTAATCGCTGCGAGACTATCTACCATCGTAGAATATTTTTGAATATACGTAATTCCTAGTGATTGATTAGATGTTGCTGTTTTAGCATCCGCATCAATTTGAGATTGAGTATAGGAAATATTATCAATACTTGCCTTGAACATCGTATAACTCATTTCCCCTCGACTAACAAGATTTGACCCCATATTTTTCACGAGCGTATATGCATCCAAAATCTGCTGGTTGGTCAGCTTTTCTGTAGAAAGAGCTTCTAATTTCTTCTCCATGTCCACGAGCCCAGAAAGCTGATTGGAAAGTGTCCAAAAAAGAGTTTCCGCCTGTTTTTTAATATTCGGGTCTTTTGCTCCAATGTAGATTTCTTGGGAATTCGTCTGAGATTTATATTTGTCGCTTAATCCCATTTTTTGGTCAAAAGCGTCCAACGCTGACTGTACAGAGACAATGATATTTTTCAAATCCAGAATAGCATTTTGAAACGTAGTGTTTCTCTTCCTAATAGTACTAGAAAGTGCTAAATCTGCACTTGCACTATTAGACCCAGACAAAAGTTCTTCATAATCAGCTTTGGTATCCGTATACGTTTTCTCGCTATCTATTACCGTCTGTTTAGCAGTTTCTATCTGCTGCTGTAAATCCAGTAATGCTAAAGCGTGGTCTTGGTCAATAGTGGTTTGTTTCAGTTGCAGCGTATCGTAATTCGCCTTTTGCTGCAAGTATTCCAAATCCAAATTGTATCCATCCAATAAATCTTGTAGACTTTGTTTTGCATCATCTAAGTTAATCCTAGCTTGTTGGACTTGGCTGTCCAAGTCATCGGTGGTAATGGTAGCCAATACTTGTCCTTTTTTTACGGTCTCTCCGACTTTTACATTGACAGATTTTACCTTCCCTTGGTTCATAAAGGTAAGCTTCTGTGAATCAGAAAACTTCGTCGTCCCCTGCAAGGTTAACGTAGTTTCTAGGTCACCAGTTCCTACCGTCATTTCACGAGTAGTAAAATCTTGAGTCAAATCTACTGTTGATTGTCGAGGTTTCCAAATTCGTAAGACAATTACGAGGACAAGGAGTATTCCCATCGTTTTTCGAGGATTGGCCTTAATCCAATTTTTTTTCTTTTCTGGCATTTAAGATACAAAAAGAGAATAAAAATACAATATAACTCTACACCTATAAGGATTTATATTAAGATAAGCCTAAGCGTCATCTTGTCCGAGAAGATAGCCAAAACCTTTAATTGTCTCAATGATTTTCTTATTAAGTTTTCTACGAATATTAGCAATATGTACATCCAATTTTCCATCTTGTTCCCAAATGGCATCATCTCCCCAAAGTTCTCCCATCATCTCCGTCCTAGAGATGCTTCTTCAATTATTCCTAATCAAAAATTCTAAAATCTGAAACTCTTTCAAGGTGAGATGAATAGTGGAAATTTTCCCTCAGTGCACTTTTTTTACCTTTTTAGAAGGAAAATCTATAATAAAATCTTTCCACTGAAACTGCTGAGCTATTGACCCTCTACGTAATAAAGCTTTTCCACGAACAAGTAATTCTTCCAAGTGAAACGGTTTAACCAGATAGTCATCTGCTCCGAGACTGAAAAGGTCTATTTTATCTTCTAGCTGACTTTTTGCCGTAATCACAATGATAGGAGTTGTTTTTTCTTTTCTGAGAGATTGGCAAAAACTTTTCCCATCCAGTCTGGGCAACATGAGGTCCAGGAGAATAAGGTCATAGTCGTACAGTTTTGCCATCATCAACCCTTTTTCTCCATCTAAGGCAGTGCTGACTTCCCGCCCTTGTTCTAGTTCGAGATAGTCTTTGATGTCTTTGGCCAAGGATTGGTGGTCTTCAACAAGGAGAATTTTAGTCATTAGTGTAGTAGGAAAAAAATAAAACTACTGCTACCTCTCTTCTTTTACACTTTTAGATTAATAAAACTTTAAGAGGAGTCAAGAGAAAAATTACC
Source organism: Candidatus Peribacteria bacterium (assembly GCA_031288635.1). The sequence continues at coordinate 38,136 of JAITQZ010000089.1, forward strand.
GCTCAATAACAAACTTCGTACCTTGCCCAAGCTCACTCTCTACAAAGATTTTCCATCAATGGAGTTGAACGATTTTTTTCACTAAATATAATCCCAATCCAAAGCTATATCCATTTTCCTCCGTTTTTTCCAATTGCCAAAATCTCTCAAAAATCTTGTCCTGTATTTCCGGAGCAATCCCTTTGCCGGTATCACTGACAGTTAATCCGTCTGCAGTAGCAGTGATAGTAATCTGAAGCTGTTCACCAGCGTGTTTATAGGCATTTTCAATCAGATTTTTACTAATGATTTCTAAAAGTCTGGGATGAGCCTGGACCGTGGCGGTTTTCTCTACACGAAAGTTAATCGTATTTTTTTGGTATTTTTCTTCCAGCCCTTTTACTACATCCTGCAGCATATCATACAGATTTACAGCTACTTTTTCTAATTGTGTAGTATTTTCCAGTTTCGTGATAAAGAGTAAGGTCTCCAAAAGATTGGAAATCCTGTTGGTCTCAGATTGAATTTGGAGCAGTCTCTCTTTATAATCTTTTTTCTTCAAGGCGAGGTCAACTTTGGTGCTAATAACCATCAAAGGAGTCTTTAATTCGTGAGAGGCATTGGCAATAAAATCCCTTAACGTTTGTATTTGGTCCTGAATTTTCTTCAATGTGCTATTAAACGTCTCAGAAATCATTCTGATTTCATCATCTTTAGGTCATTGTATTTCCAAGGGAGTCATCGGATGTTCCAAGTCAAGATGCTGGATATAGGTCGTCAGTTTTTTAAGATTTTTGAGAGAAGAATTCACAAAATACAGAGAAATCAGATAGACAATTACGACAATATACAATCCTCATAAAAACAAAAGCTGAATAAGCTCGCTTTGAGCATAGATAAACCCGGTAATCTCTACGAGCTTTATTTTGTCTCCAAAGGATTTTCGGATAAAGTATTTCCCTTCTTGATAAACAATACTGATACGTCCTTGAGAAATAAAGGACAAGAAATTAAATGGATACCATCCTTCCTGACTAGTAAATTGTGCTTGCGGGAGTTCTTGCAGATTTGGGGTAATCTTTTGGGAAATATCAAGTTTCTTTTCCCCTCCTCACGCCTCTGGATGATGTCTAATTTTACCGATAATAGGAAATCTACTAACAATGGTAAGCAGCATAGGCGGTTGATAATCTTTATCAAGAAAAAGTCTTTCAGCCTGTTTTTCATACCACGTCTTGAAAAAGAGGATAAACACCAATACAGAAAAAATGACTACGATAAACGTTGCAAAGATAGTGAATTTGAGCGAGATTTTGGTGGAAGTCTTAAATTGCATACAGCGAAAAGAGCTAAAGCTAGAGTAAGTATATATAAGTACCTTGGGAAAATATTAAGAGCCTGAGGAATAAATCAGCTTTTTTAGGATTTCTACAAAGGATTTCACATCCGTTTCCAAATTTCCCGTAGCAGAAGTAGTACATCCCGCAGCATTGAAATGTCCACCACCACCAAACTGCTGAGCCAATTCGCGACAATTGTATTTCCCTTTTCCTCTGAGACTAAACCTAACACCTTCTTCTACTTCCTTCCCCAAGACAATCAGTTCTGCGTCTCTCACATCCACCATCAAATATAATGCATAGTCAGCACTATCACGATGAAGCCCATAAGCTTCCAGCTCTGCTTGTCCATATCGGGAATAAAAAATCTCTCCCTCTCTCTGCATTCTGCCCAATATTTTCTGCATAAATTGGAGGTCTTCATAGCTTTTATTACGAAAAAGATTATTGATGACGGCTTGTTTGTCTGCTCCGTGTTTAATTACTCCCAACGCATCTTCCATCAGCCTCAAGGTCTGGTGTTTCTCATCGTGGCGAAAATTCCCGCTATCGCTAATCATCCCCATATAGAGAAACGTTGCCATTCTTTCGTTAAAAAGATGTTTCTCTTCTCGCCGCTGCGTAGTCATCTCATAGATAAGCTCACAAGTAGCAATAGCAGTATCATCTCTTTTGGTTATCGCGTTGGTCAATTCCTCATCCAAGAGGTGATGGTCAATGACAATTTTTTCTTGCTGGTCAAAATAGGCTTCTCTCCCTTTCGTAAACTTCGAAATCCTGCTATATTCCGTAAAATCTAGAAACACGAGCACATCATACTTCCCGTAGTCAAACGTGGTCTGTAAACTCTCTATATCCAGAAAATGAAAAAGCGGACTCGGTTCGTCAGGTGTGAAATACGACACGGTTTTCCCGAGTTTTTCGAGTTGGAGCCCGAGACCATACATTGCTCCTAAAGCATCTCCATCAATATTTTGATGTCCAAAAAGGGCGAACGTTTGAGCGGTTTCTAATTTGGTTCTGATAAGGTTGATAGTCATTAGTATTGGTGTAAACTAACAAAATAAAGTTCCTTGTGTTATAGTTCCACATATTTCTTCAGCACTTCTATAGCATAGTCGGAAACTTGCACTTCTTTATCCAAGACAATCGCCCTCCTCTCACCAGGATTATCTTTGATGAGCTGGACAACTTCCTGTACGTCTCCAATAGTTTTGAGTTGTTGGGCGGTAATGGTGAGCGGGAGACTCCTACCAACGGTCTCATTCAAAAGCTCTTTGGCATATTCCAGGAGGGAACTGTCGGGATTCTCAGCGGATTCTTGAGTTGATAAACCAGAGGAAACTACCCTAGGAGTATCAAAGACAGCTTCACTCTTCTCACAGTCACACGGAGCGGTCTCTCCATCATCAATAAGGGGCTCTGCTTCAGCATTTTCAGTAAGGCCTTCTGCCAAAGGTACTTCTTCGATGACTGCCTCTTCCAAAATTGCTTCCTCAAGAGTTGGCTCTTCCAAAACTTCAGTTTCTCCTTCTTCACTTGCTTCAGTGTTGACCGAACGCGGTACAGACGCCTCTTTACTCTTCTCAATGGAAGGGATAATGCTTTCAGCTTTAATTTTTTCTACTTCTGCTTGTCTCTGGTCTCCATATCTCGCTTTTTTTACTTTTACGACGGTTTCAGTACTATCATATGTAGAACCAGCCAATCCTTTCAAGGTATCGTGAGTAGTTTTGATAATCTTAGAAATCTGAATTCTATTCGTGGTCTTATTCTTGTAGCCGTGGATGATGACCATATCAAATTTTTCCAACCCACACGGGTCAGAGGTGAAAAATTCGAAAGAATCAGAAATATCTTCTACTTTCACGAAAAATCCCTTTTTCTTCGCCCTCTGAATTTCTTTGATATATCCGACAATAATAAAATTTCCTACATCAGCTTTTTCTTTGACTACCGATAAAAAGCTAAACTTCTTGATGTATTTATAGAGTCCATCCAAGGGATTCCCAGAGATGAACGCCTTAAACACTTCCTGCTCCATCATCAATCTTTCCATCAAGGTCGAAGGAGTCGTCTTTTTCAATGCGATAAACGTTTCCATCCCTCCAAAGAGTCCTTGGTCAGCATTTGCAGAGGTTTTAATTCGGTCAATAATGAGTTCGGTATTGTCTCGCAAAATTTTACGGTCGGCAAACTGGTCCAAGGCACCTGCTTTAATGAGGCCTTCCAGTGATTTTTTGTTGAGAACCGGAGCACATCTCTTACAAAAATTTTCGAGACTCGTAAAAGGTCAGCTTTTTTTCCTTTCTTGCTGGATAAATTCCCCCGTATCAAATCCTACTCCTTTAATAGACATAAATCCAATTCTGATGGAATCATCAATAGCGGCTACGTGATTGAAGGACACATTCACATCAGGAGCCAATACGGCAATCCCGTGATACTGTATCTCAGAAATATAAAAACTCTGTGTATCGGTGTCTTCCTCGACCGACCTAATCAGTGCAGCATAAAACTCCAGAGGATAGTGTGCTTTCAAATACGCAGTTTGGTAAGCAATAAATGCATAACATACCGCGTGTGATTTATTAAACGAATACGACGCAGCAGGTTCAATCATTTTTTCATAAATCTGCTTGGTGGTCTCAGGTTTGTATCCTCTAAACTGTGCCCCTCTCTCAATAAATTCTTTTTTGAGCTGCTCAATAATTTCTTTCTTTTTCTTTCCTACTCCACGACGAAGGAGGTCAGCCTCTCCCAGTGAAAATCCCGCCATTGCTTGCACCAAAAACATCAACTGTTCCTGATATACCGCAATCCCATACGTATCCTTCATAATCGGGTCCAAATCTTCAATCAGCTTTCTTCTTTCCTCTTCCGCAACTTCAGCTCCATATTTTCTGGTAAGTTCTTCTCTCAAATCTGGATACAAATATTCAATCTCTTCTCTTCCGTGTCTCCTCTCAATATAGGCAGGGATAAATTCCATTGGCCCGGGACGATAGAGGGCTGCCATTGCAACGATATTATCAATTTTCGTTGGTTCCAATTGAATTAAAAATCTTCTCATTCCTGCAGACTCAAACTGGAAAATCCCCGTCGTATCTCCTTGCTTAAATACCTTTTCATACGTATACTCATCATCCAGCGGAGGGTCAAAACTCATCGTATCCAGAAAATGCTGAAACATCTCTGGGAGCGGTTCGCTAGTTTTCTCGTTTCTTGCCTTGAAAATCTTGATACAGTTTTTGATGATACTCAGATTACGTAGTCCGAGAAAATCCATCTTGAGCAGTCCAATATATTCCAAGGTCGGTCCGTCATACTGGGAAACAATAGTATGGTCATTCTCCTTGTTGTATTGCGTTGGCGTATATTTAATAACCGGTTCCGGAGCAATAATAATTCCACACGCGTGCACCCCCAACTGTCTCATATTCCCCGTCAAAGCGTCTCCGTATTCGATAGCGTTTTTAATCTTATCATCCGTTTCATACAGATTTTTGAGTTCCTCATTTTCTCCGTTGGGCGTCCCATTGACGATTTCCAAAAGCCCCATTTTATCTGGGAGCAGGTTAGAAACATAATTCGATTTCTCAAACGGCAACCCAAGCGTCCTCGCAGCATCTTTGAATGCCGCCTTACTCGCCATTTTCATAAACGTTCCAATGGAACATACTTTATCTATCCCATATTTCTCTGTCACATACTCTATTACTTTTCCTCTTAGCGTATCTTCAAAATCAATATCAAAATCTGGCATCGAAATCCTAGAAGGGTTCAAAAACCTCTCAAACAGCAAATCAAAAGGCAGAGGGTCTACATCAGTAATCTCCACAAACCGAGCCAATACCGACCCCGCTCCAGACCCCCTTCCGGGTCCCACAGAAATCTGATTAATCTTTGCCCGACGCACATAGTCTGATACAATCAAAAAGTAGGAATTAAACCCCATCTCTTTGATAACTTTGAGCTCATATTCCAGACGCTCCACATAATCAGAGAGAGAAAAACGCAAATCTTTCCCCGGGAATTCAGCTTTATGGTCTGCGATAAACTGCTTTTTGAAAGGGGAGTAGGTCTGCTGAGTAAACTGCTTCAAATCGTCAGGGGAAGTGTCTTGCAATTTCTTTTCTAGTTGTCCTTGGTTGGTGATTTTTACGAGGTTGATGAACATCGCTTCGTCCCAATTCAGCTTGAATTTTTTGCTCATTCACAAAAAAGACATATAACGAAGTTCAAATTCATCACGGGGGAGAAGGTTCGTTGCTGACATATTGTTATTGTAGGGATGTGGAGGTGAATTACAAGATGTTTTCTATCTTGCGATACCTTTCTTGGTGGTAATTATCCATTCCCCGACCCCAACAGTAGGCATCTGTAGGGACGGTTCAATAAACCGTCCGCCAACATCACACCCAACATCACACCCAACATCACACCCACCATCATACACCACATCATATCCACGTAGGGACGTGCCAATAGCACATCCGCACAACAAAACACCATCTGTTCAAATTACATCGTGTATTTGGACATATTCTTTATTGGAAATAGGAATTCTAAGGATAATTGCAAATGAAAATTAAAAATACGGACACTTAAAAAACTGTCCATCACCATCCAACCAAACATTTTTATAATGTTTACAAAAGACACAACTTTCTCTTACATTTTAGAAAAAATTGCATATATTGTAAACATCATTACTTTATATCTTCTTAGGTCTAATGACTACAAATATTGATTTAGATGTCCCTTATGCTTTTCACCCAGGTGAATACCTGAAAAGAGCACTACAAGAAGAAAATATTTCTCAAAAATCCTTTGCAGCAGTCCTAGGAGTCAGTCGTTTTGAAGTAAATTTGATTATCAAATGAAAAAGAAACATAAAACCACGACTAGCAATGCGTATAGGTGAAGCCTTTGGAACTGGTCCCGAACTATGGATAAATCTGCAGACAATGTATGATTTATGGCTAGCAAAACAAAATAAAGAAGAGTTAAAAGAACTCTCTTTTATTCACAAAAGAAGACCACTTTTTACCCCACAACTTGAGGAAAGATATTTGAGTACAATAGCAACAGCTTAGCTATTCCTCCCAAAACCTCGCCCGCCAACATCAAACCCTATTCAGCACTAGAGGAATCACGACCCTTTAACGGAGGGAAACCTTTTGAACTGTGATTTTGTTGCTGCAACGCTTCTTTTCTCGAAATTTTCTGTTTGGGTGTCAAACGATTATGAGTATCTAAGACGGTTTTTCCCGTCTTTTCTTCTAGTTCCTGTCTTGCTTTCTTTGCAATATCTGAGCCTGCTACCAAGGCATCTTGTACTTGCATAAATCCTTGTGCATCTCTGCTTTTTACAATTTCTGACCCGGCTTCTTCAGATAATCCAGTAAGAATCATTTCGGTTCTGGTCATATGGTCTCTGAGATTGTCATTCTTCGTTAATCCTTTGTATTCCTTATATTCTTGAGAGGTTTTCCCTGACCATTGATAAGAAATATTTGTTAGGAGGGCATATTCCAATCCGTCTTTGATGCCTCTTTCCTGTAATTCATCAGTGTATATATGTCTGGTTTCAATGTTCTGTAATCTCTGTTTGATTTCTTTTTCTGTCATCCCCCTGAAGGTGTATACTTCAATGGCTCTGGCTCTCGCTCTTTGGATTCAAAGTTCGGGATTGTTTACCTCTTCGACTCTTTGATTTCCTAGAGAAGCCAATCGTTGTTTGAAGGGTTCAGCTTTGGGTGAAGGAATAGACTGAATAATACGAAAGGCTCCAGTTGTGTGTTTACACAATTGATTTTCTGGAGTCCCCCCTTTGTTTGCATTTCAAGGGTATGTACAATTTGTACCCACCCTTGTTTGAGTTCATTGTCCCTAGCCCTCATCTTATTGATATACTGCTTTGGGTCATTACTCTCGGTAAGAATCGCGACGATATCTTCTATCGAGAATCGCCGTTCATCGTTAAATCGTTGCCTTCTGATAATCTTTTCTCCAAAAAAAGGAGTAGTAGTTTCGGAGGTAAGAAGAGGTTGTTGAAAAGTCATAGTATGGTACTTACCAAGTAAATAGCTATCCTCAGTGTACAAAAATATTTTACAAATGCAAGATATTTTTTGACGAATGGGTATATTACCAACCCCAACTTCACCTTCGCCCCCTCCCAAATCCCCGCCCATCAGCATCCAGCCCAACATTCCCCACCCTCTCATCCTCCTCTGGGCACATCCAAACGATTTCCCCTTGACTTTTATTATTCATATGTATATACTACGATAAAAATAAAAGAGAGGAATAAAAAAGCGGAGAAAGGAGGAAAAAAAACAAAAAAAAGAACAAATAAAAAAAACAACAACAAGCAGAAAAAATAAAAAGTAAAAAAAATGAAAAAAATGAAAACGATCAAAATCTTCGCAATTATAATTGCGACGTTCGCAGTGAACAACAGTAGCTGGGGACAAAACTATGCAGGGGAAAAGACAGCAACAACAGCAGAAAATGTAGATTTGACGAGCTGGATTGCCCCAGTAGGAGTAGCAGCACCTAGATATTTATTGAAAGTAGTTGCTGAAGAAGTTGACCCCTCAGTGGTTAAGAGTGGAGTGAATGAGTGGAATAGTCCAAATAGGGAATTCCCAATAGGATATCCCACAGGATATGAAACTGCTCAATGGGCTCCAAGTTTATTACCAGGAACATATTATATTAGTGGTGAAGAGAAAGGAAAAGTGCTCTATGATATCTCCTACATCACCAACCTTTGGGTCGGAATAAACCAGACCGCAACTACAGCGAGTCCTCATTTGACAAGTTTTAATGGGACTATTACTGCTCAAAACTTTGTTAGTTTGAAATTAAGTGGTATCTTTGTATCTGGGAAATTTACGAATGAGTTAATTAAAATTGTAAATGGAACAGTTCAAAGTATGGGTGTGCATAAAGATGAATATCAGATTTCGGAATCTGGAGATTACGCAGTTTCGGTTATTTATACCGCTAGTGACTATTCTTATTCTGCTGATACTTATCTTAAGGTTAATATTACTGGCACTACAACACCTACAGTAGACAACGTTATCGTATCTCCCGCTTCGGCTTCGGTCAATAAAGGAGCAGGACAAGCGTTTACTGCAAGTGTTCAGGGACAAAATAACCCTGGGCAAGGAGTCTCTTGGACGATAGAAGGTAATACTTCTGCTGCTACAACTATCTCTTCAACGGGGTACCTATCGGTAGCAGAGAATGAGAATGCAACGCAGTTAACGGTGAGAGCAACATC